>JAIQGB010000184.1 GCA_020072905.1 Terriglobia bacterium
GCTCACCAAAAATCGGATCTGGATCAAGCGCACGAAGGGCGTCGGCGTTCTCTCCCCTGGGGATGCTATCGCGCTCGGCGTCACCGGTCCGGTGCTGCGCGGCTCGGGCGTGAAGTGGGACGTGCGCAAGGCCCAGCCCTATGAGGCTTACGACAAAGTGGATTTCGAGGTCCCCATCGGCGAAAACGGCGATACCTACGACCGTTACATCGTTCGCGTCCAGGAGATGCGCCAATCGGTGCGCATCACGCGTCAGTGCGTGGAGCGCATCGCGCCGGGACCCATCATGGGCAAAGTCGGGAAGGTCATCAAGCCACCCGTGGGCGAGGTCTATCATTCCATCGAGGCGCCCAAAGGCGAGTTGGGATACTTCGTGGTGAGCGACGGCTCGACGCACCCCTATCGGGTGCGCGTCCGGCCGCCGTCGTTTGTGAATTTGCAGGCTCTGGACACTATGATCCGTGGCCACCTCATCGCCGACGTCGTGGCTGTGATTGGAACGCTTGATATTGTGCTGGGTGAAGTAGACCGTTGAACATAGTGACGAGTGACAAGTGACGAGCAAGAAGGGAAACAGTTGATGGTTGTCAGTCGCGAGCTACGACCAGTAGGTCAAGAATTTCAAACTGCTGACTGCCAACCGCCAACTGCCAACCGCCTTTCCTTGTTACTCATCACTTGTCACTGGTCACTGGACTAAATTCCCATGGCAGAAAACGCGCTCAAATTCCTCGAGTCCCAGCCGCTCGTCTTCGCCCTCATCAAAATCCTTATCGTCTTCGCAGTTTTGTCGGGCTTGGTCGCTTACCTGGTCTACATGGAGCGCAAAGTCTTGGCCTTCATGCAGGCGCGGCTGGGGCCGATGCGTGTCGGGCCGTGGGGGCTGCTGCAACCCGTCGCCGACGGCATCAAGCTGCTGCTCAAGGAAGACATTGTCCCTGCAGGCGCCGACCGCTGGGTCTTCCTCATCGCTCCCGCCATCAGCGTGGCGGCGGCGTTCACTTGTTTCGCCGTCATTCCGTTTGCGGGGAACTTTTTCGTCAGCGACGTCAATATCGGACTTCTCTTCGTCCTCGCCGTTTCATCGCTCGGCATCTACGGAATCATTCTGGGCGGTTGGGCGTCGAACAGCCATTATCCGCTGCTTGGCGCGCTGCGCTCGTCGGCGCAACTGGTCAGCTACGAAGTGGCGGCAGGCATGGCCATCGTGGGGGTGCTGCTGATTTCCAATTCCCTCAGCATGGTCGAAATCGTCACCAACCAGCAGAAGATGGGCGTGTGGAACGTGTTTCTTCAGCCGGTGGCGTTTGTCATTTACGTCATCGCGGCCGTGGCGGAGACGAACCGCAACCCCTTCGACTTGCCCGAGGCCGAGTCCGAACTGACCGCGGGTTTCCACACCGAATACAGCGGCTTTCGGTTCGCGCTCTACTTCATGGCCGAATACACCAACATGGTTTTGGTTTCTTGCATCGCCGTGACGCTCTTCCTTGGCGGCTGGCTGCGGCCCTTCCCGAGTGTGCGCGCCCTCAACATCCTGAACTACATGCCGCCCGTCGCACTGCTCGGCGCGGCGGTGTTTATCGTCTGGCTGGGGCGACAAAGCCGCGTGGCGATGGAGCGATTGTTCTTCATCGGCCTGGCGGTGGTGCTGGCTTTGCTGGCGGGACTGGTGGCCATCCCGGTCGTGCTGAACGCTATTCAAGGTGTCTTCTGGTTCACCGCCAAGGTCATGGTGTTTCTCTACGCCTTCATCTGGTATCGCGCCACGTTTCCACGTTACCGCTACGACCAACTGATGAACGTCGGATGGCGAGTGATGATTCCGGTCGCTCTCGCCAATCTGGTCGTCACTGCGGTGTTGCGCTATTTCCTGAGCTCGCACGGGAGCGCGTCGCCCGCGGCGCGGTTGATAGGGTTCTGAGATGACGATGACAGATCTGCTGCGCCGGATTTTCCTGGTGGACCTGCTGCGGGGTTTGCGGCTGACGTTTTCGTATCAGCGCCCGAGCGCCACTTACACGGAGCAGTATCCGCTCGAGCGGCCACCGGTGGCCGAGCGCTATCGGGGCGCGCCGCGGCTCAACAATCATCCCGAGACCGGGGAGACGCTCTGCATCGCCTGCAATCTCTGCTCGCTGGCCTGCCCGGAGAATCTGATTGTGGTGGCCTGGGACCGCACGGAGGATCGCAAGAAGAAGCTGACGACGTTCACTTACGACCTGTCGCGGTGCATGTTCTGCGGGCTGTGCGAGGACGCCTGCCCGGTGGACGCACTGGAGTTGACGCAGGATTTCGAGATCGCGCACTACAGCCGCGAAGGGATGATCTGGGACCGCCCGGCGCTCGAACAGGGCCCCCAGCCCACGCGGTATACGAGGTAGGAGTCAGGAATCAGAAGGCAAAAGGCAAAAGGCAAAAGGCAAAAGGCAAAAGGCAAAAGGCAAAAGGCATTGGTCCTCGATGGGAAAGCTGGGGACGGCACGACTGACAACTGACCACTGACGGCTTTTTGTGACTCTTCTTCAAATCGCGTTCTTTCTACTCTCGACGCTGGCGCTCGCGTCCGCGATCATGGTGATCACGCGGCGGAACGCTGTGCACAGTGTCATCTGGCTGATCGTCACGCTCTTTTCAGTCGGCGGTGTTTTTTTGCTGCTGCATGCGGAATTCCTGTTCGCCGTCCAGGTGATCCTTTACGTGGGCGGCATCATGGTCCTCTTCCTGTTCGTGGTGATGCTCGTCAACCTCGACGTGGCGGCGAAGCAGGCGCAATTCAACCGCCAGTGGCAGCTCGCGCTCGCGACGGCGATCGTGCTCATGGCCGAACTCGCTTACGGAATCTACCGGGGGCATGAAGGTTTCACTCTGGCGCAGGCCTCCGCCGCGCCCGCAACCATGGGGAATACCCAGGCTGTTGCGTTGGCGCTCTATCAGGACTACATGTTGCCGGTTGAAATCGCCTCGGTTCTGCTGCTCGTGGCGATGGTGGGCGCAGTGGTCATGGCGAAGAGAAAACTGGAATGATTCCGACACCCTGGTACCTGATGCTCGGGACGGCGCTCTTCACGATCGGCGTGATTGGTGTGCTCACGCGCCGCAACGTCATCGTGATTCTGATGTCCATCGAGCTGATCCTGAACGCCGTCAACGTGAACCTGGTGGCGTTCTCGGATTATTTCCGCTCTGTGGACGGCCAAGTCTTCGCGATTTTCGTGATTACCGACGCCGCCGCCGAGGCGGCCATCGGCCTGGCGCTGATTATCGCCCTCTTCCGTAACAAGGAAACGGTGAATGCGGATGAAATCGATCTGCTCAAGTGGTGAAGACGCCGGCGCACGAACGGTAGCCGGAAAGGATGAAGGATGAAGTATGAAGGATGAAGCATCTCTGCAATGTTCAGCCTTCAGCCTTCACACTTCATACTTCTTATGATGTTTCTCGATTACATTTGGCTGATACCTCTTCTCCCCGCACTGGGAGCTTTCATTCAGCTTCTTTGGGGAAGGAAGCTCTCGAACAACGCGGTCTCGGCGGTTTCCGTCGGCCTGCCGGGGGTGTCGTTCCTCTGGGCGGTGGGCAGCTTCCTGCAGTTCCTGAGCCTGCCCGAAGAGGCGCACCACGTTTTCACCAAGGTCATATACTCGTGGCTGCCGGCGGGAGCGTTTCATCTCGCGGACGGAAGGCTGGGGCAGTTCAGTGCAGATGTGGGCTTCCACCTCGACCCGCTTTCCTCGGTGATGATGCTGGTGGTGACGGGCGTCGGCTTCCTCATCCACTTCTACTCCATCGGCTACATGGGACACGAAGGCGGGTACTACCGCTTCTTCGGTTACCTGAACCTCTTCATGTTCTCGATGCTGGTCCTGGTGCTCGCGGACAACTACTTGATGATGTTCGTCGGCTGGGAAGGCGTCGGGCTGTGCTCTTATCTGCTCATTGGTTTCTACTTCCACCGCAAGTCGGCTTCGGACGCGGGGAAGAAAGCCTTCATCGTCAACCGAATCGGCGACGCGGGATTTCTGCTCGGCGTGATGCTGATGACGGTGACGTTCGGCACTCTCAACTTTGTCGAGGTCACCGAGGCCGCGCGCAGCGGGCGCTTCGGTGTCGGCGACGGCGTGATGACGGCGATCTGCATTCTGCTCTTCGTCGGCGCGACCGGGAAGTCGGCGCAGATTCCGCTTTACGTTTGGCTGCCGGACGCCATGGAAGGCCCCACGCCCGTGAGCGCCTTGATCCATGCGGCGACCATGGTGACCGCGGGCGTTTATATGGTGGCGCGCTCGAACGCGCTCTTCATCCTGGCGCCGACGGCAATGGCGCTGGTGGCGGCGGTCGGCGCGGGGACGGCCATCTGGGCGGCGTCCATCGGCCTTGTGCAAAACGACATCAAGCGCGTGCTCGCCTACTCGACCGTAAGCCAGCTCGGCTACATGTTCCTCGCCTGCGGAGTGGCGGCTTTCGGCGCGGGCATCTTCCATCTGATGACCCACGCCTTCTTCAAAGCGCTTTTGTTCCTTGGTTCGGGCAGCGTAATTCACGCCCTTTCCGGCGAGCAGGACTTGCGCAAGATGGGCGCGCTGTGGAGCAGGATTCCCACCACCGCCAAGACCATGCTTGCCGCCACGCTCGCTATCAGCGGCGCACCGCTTCTTTCCGGCTTCTTTAGCAAGGACGAAATTCTCTGGCAATCGTTCGCCAGCCCTTATGGCAGCAAGATTCTCTGGATCTTTGGCGTCGTGACGGCTGGGATGACGGCGTTTTACATGTTCCGGCTGTTCTTCATGACCTTCGCGGGAAAATCGCGCGTACCGCACGAGGTGGAGCACCACATCCATGAATCACCGCGATCCATGACGGTGCCGCTCGTTATTCTGGCGGTGGGGGCCGTCGCGGCGGGCTGGATCGGCTGGCCGAAGGCGCTGGGCGGCTCGAACCACTTCGAGCATTTCCTCGAGCCCGTCTTCGAGAATCCCATGCTGCGGATTGCCGAACATCAGGCCTGGAGCTTGGAGTTCGGACTGATGTTCTTTTCCGTGGCCGTGGCGGCGGTAGGGTTTTACATCGCCTATCGCTGGTACGTGAAGAGCCCCGAAACGCCGGAGCGCGTGGCGGCTTCGGTCGAACCGCTCTATCAGGTTCTGCTGAACAAGTACTATGTGGATGAGCTCTACGACGCGCTGTTCGTGAATCGAACCAAGAACCTCGGCAATGTGCTTGCCGCCTTCGATCTGGGCGTGGTGGACGGCGGCGTGAACGGCATCGGCTGGACGACTCGCCTGACGGCCGAGCTCTCGCGCCTTTGGGACCTGTGGGTCATCGACGGCCTGGTGAACGTGCTGGCTTTTATGACCAAGCTCCTGAGCTATCCGGCGCGGATTTTGCAGACGGGCCGCGTGCAGAGCTACGCGCTCTTGATCGTGCTTGGCGTGCTGGTGTTCATGGGGTACTACATCCTGCATTTTTGATTTTGGATTTGCGATTTTGGATTTATCGCCGATGGTTGATGCCGTCGAGGGAAACACGGCCGAGAAAGCGGGTTGAGTTGGGATCCCTAGCTGTCAACTGTTGACCGTCGACTGTCAACCATAGTTCCGAGGCCAACGATGCAATTCTTTCACGACCACATCCTGAGCATCATCCTCTTCACGCCGGTCCTGGGGCTGGTGCTGTTGCTCTTCATCCCCGGCGCGAACAAGAACGCCGTGCGCTGGTGGGGCAACATCGCGATGTTTGCCAGCTTCCTGGTCTCGCTGCCCCTGGTGTTCTGGTTTAACAGTGAAGCTCCGAGCCAACAGTTCAAATTCATCGAGCGGGCGGACTGGATTCCTTCCATCGGCGCGCAGTACTTCCTGGGCATCGACGGCATCAGCTTCCTGCTCATCATGCTGACCACGGTGCTCGGCTTCCTGTCCGTGCTCTCCTCCTGGACGGCGATTCAGGAGCGGATGAAAGAGTATTACGCGATGTTCCTGCTGCTCCAGGCGGGAATGCTCGGCGTCTTCATGTCGCTCGACTTTTTCCTCTTCTACGTGTTCTGGGAAGTCATGCTCGTGCCGATGTATTTCATCATCGGCGTGTGGGGCGGCCCGCGAAAGCTTTACGCCGCCATCAAGTTCTTCCTTTACACCCTCGCCGGCTCCGTGCTGATGCTCCTCGGCATCCTGACGCTCTACTTCCGCTATCACACCGATACCGGCATCTACACGTTCAACGTGCTGGCGCTCCAGCAACACGGCTGGCCAGCCAATCTGCAGTTCTGGGTCTTCTGGGCCTTCATGATCGGTTTCGCCATCAAGGTCCCGATGTTCCCGTTCCACACCTGGCTTCCGGACGCGCACGTCGAGGCGCCGACGGCGGGCTCGGTGATTCTGGCCGGCGTCCTGCTGAAGATGGGGACGTACGGCTTCGTGCGTTTCTCGCTGCCGTTGCTGCCCCAGGCCAGTGCCAGCCCGGTGATCGTCAAGATCATGGTGACGCTCTCCATCATCGCCATTATTTACGGCGCGCTGGTCTCGATGATGCAGCGCGACATGAAGAAGCTGATTGCGTATTCTTCCGTGAGCCACCTGGGCTTCTGCACGCTGGGCATTTTCGCGCTCAACCCGCACGGACTTTCGGGCAGCATCATCCAGCAGATCAACCATGGGATCTCCACCGGCGCACTCTTCTTGATCGTGGGCCTGATCTACGAGCGGCGCCATACGCGCGAAATCAAGGAATTCACCGGCCTCTCGAACGTCATGCCTGTGTATGCCACGTTGTTCATGATCGTCATGCTGTCGTCGATCGGGCTGCCGCTGCTGAACGGATTTATCGGAGAATTCACCATCTTGCAGGGCGCATTTGAAGTGAGCTGGCACTGGGCGGCCTGGGCGGTGGTGGGCATCGTGCTGGGCGCGGCCTACATGCTGTGGCTCTATCAGCGCACGATGTTCGGCACCTGCGACAACCCCAAAAACCAGGTCCTCAAGGACCTGAGTTTCCGTGAAATTGCCACGCTTGTGCCGCTGGTCATCTGGGCGTTCTGGATCGGGCTTTATCCCAAGCCGTTCTTCCAGGTCCTGGAGAAGCCGGTGACGGCCATCGTCCAGCGCGTGAACCCGAGTTTCTTCCAGGCGCCGCCCGCGGTGAGCGCCGCCGCACCCCTCGCGCCACGGCCGGCCCCCGCCGCGCTTGCTGAGCCGCCGGCAGATCCCGCCCATTCCGCGCCGGGAGTGGCGCATTGATGCCGACCCCATTCTTCCAGCGCGCTGACTACGTCGCCATCACGCCCGAGATCGTGGTGGCGTTGTTCGGGCTGGGCATCCTGCTCATCGACTTTCTCATTCAAGAGAAGCGCGACAAGTATCTGAACGCCGTGACGGCCCTCATCGGGCTCGGGATGGCCGCGGTGCAACTGCTCCGCTTTTGGCGGGGCGCGCTGCTGCCCTCGCCTTACAGCGGCTTCGGCGGCAGCTTGGTCGTGGATACGTTTGCCATCTATTTCCAGCTCCTCATTGTAGTTGCCACTGCCATCGTGGTGCTGATCTCGGCGAAATACCTGGAAATCGAGGACGCGCACCTCGGGGAGTACTACGCGCTGCTGCTGTTTTCGGCCGTCGGCATGATGTTCATGGCGGCGGGCCGTGACCTCATTGTGCTCTTCATCGCACTCGAGCTGATGGCGCTGTGCGAATACGTCCTGACGGGTTTCCTGCGCGGCAACCGGCGGTCGAATGAAGCGGCGATGAAATTCTTCCTGCTGGGGGCATTCTCGTCCGGCCTATTGCTCTACGGAATGTCGCTGCTCTACGGCATCGCCAACTCCACCAACCTCGCCGTCATCGCCGAGCGGCTCGCCGATCGGCCCGCAGGCGACCCGCTCTCCTGGATGGCGATGATCACCTTGCTCGCCGGGCTTTTCTTCAAAATCGCCGACGTACCCTTTCATCAGTGGACGCCCGACGCCAAGACAACCATGCATAATACTTGCCGCGTCGGAGGATAGTGCGTAGGGCTTTATCCATTTGAAAGGTCTCTAGTCGTCTTACGCACCCTGAGCTTGCGATCAAGCTCTGAAAACGTGCGGGTGAGATCGGTGTGGATGTATTTGGGCAGTTCGCTGGGATGGCCTTCAGTGACGAAAGTCATCAGCTCCCCGGCTAACCGCGCCATTTCCAGGTACAGTTGCTCGGGATGGACGCGTTGCACGTGATGAAACGCCGCAGACGGCAATCCCGAGGGTTTGACCGCGATCGCGATTTACCTGCTCGTCTACACGTTTATGAATCTCGGCGCCTTCGCGGTAATCATCATGATGCGCCGGCAGAACCTGATCGGCGACGAGATTGACGACCTCTCGGGCCTGATGGCGCGCGCGCCGGGCCTCGCGATCCTGATGCTCATCTTTCTGCTCTCACTCGCCGGCATTCCGCCCACGGCGGGCTTTATCGGCAAGTATTTCATCTTCCTCGCGCTCATCGAGACTCAGCACTACGTTCTGGCGGTGGTGGCGGTTGCCTACGCGGTGGTGGCGCTATACTATTATTTCCGCATCGTCGTTGCGATGTTCATGAAGAAGGCGCCGGACAGCGTGCCGCTGGCGACCAGCCCGGGCCTCTCGGTGGCCCTGGGGGTCACTCTGACGGTGACGCTGATGGTGGGCGTCTATCCTCAGCCGTTTATCGTTTTCGCGCGCGAGGCGATTCGGCCGTTTTTCTCTTTTTAGCTGGGAGGAATCGTGGCCCCCGGCGGGGGCAAGACGACGAACTTGTGGGCGAAGGTCGGTTTCTATTCCAGCCTGGGCTTCATCCTGCCCGGCTCGACCCTGGGAGGCTTGGCGCTCGGCTGGTATCTAGACGGGAAACTGCATTCGAAACCGGTCCTGACCATAGTTCTGGCCGCGCTGGGCGCGGTGGCGGGATTTATGGAGATTCTGCGCTTGATGGCTCGCGGGGAAAAGCGTGAAGCCCGAAACGATGGCGGAAACGGAAGTCCGACGAGCTGAAGCGCGGCTCCCGCGCTGGATGATGGCCCTGGCGGCGCTGACGACCGTCGCCGCCTTGCTCGCCGGGCAGCCGCGGTTCGCCGCCGGATTCGTCCTCGGCGCCGGACTGGCGCTGGTGAACTACTTCTGGCTGCATCAGGCGGTCGAGCACCTCATGGCGGCTGGCACGGAGCGCCTGCCCCGGCTCTTGATCGCCAAGTTTCTGCTCCGCTATCCGCTGGTCATTGGCGGCGTATATCTGCTTTATCGAACGGGATGGGTTTCTCTGCCGGGCTTTCTGCTGGGCCTTTTCGTTCCCGTGGGTGGAGTGCTTCTCGAATCTGTCATTCAGATTCGTGACGGTCTGCGCAGTTCGTAGCCGCGCTGATTAGGCGGTGACTGACAACTGGCCACTGGCAACTGACAGCTAGCAATGGAACACGAACTCTGGTTCACCGCTCTGCTGAACAAGCTGCTTGCGGGCGTGGTGTCGCCGCTCCTCGCGGCCATCGGGCTTGCGCCTGCCGATCCCGCGCGCCCCATTCCAGATTACATCTCCATGGAGATTCTGGTCATCCTGGGGATCCTCGCCGCGGTGCTCCTGCTGCGCCGCGGGCTGTCCGTCGAGAATCCCGGCAAGTTCCAGCACATCATGGAAGAAGTTTTGGGATTTGTGCAGACAACCGCCGACGAAATCATCGGTCCTGGGGCGAAGCGCTACGTCCCCATGCTCGGCACGCTATTCGTCTTCGTCGCCGCGTGCAATTTGTTGAGCCTTGTCCCCATGTTCGGTGTGCCTAATTCGGAGTTGAAGATCGAGGTGAGCCCGACCGGATTGATTCAATCAACGTTAGGCTGTGCTCTGGCGGCTTTTCTCTATTACAACTATCAAGGCTTTCGGCAGCACGGAGTGGTCGGCTACCT
>JAIQGB010000185.1 GCA_020072905.1 Terriglobia bacterium
CTTTGTCGCCCGAGAGGTTTTCGAGTGGCAGCACGGCCAGCGATTTGATCGGGCTGGGACCGGCGGCCCTGTGCAGCAGCCGGTCGCGCAGGCCACCGACGTTCAGCCCAATCAGCACCGCGAGGCAGGCGACCAGCGCAATGACGCCCAGTGCCACCATCCAACGCTTCTGTAGGGCCGCGGCTCGCCGCGCCCACCACAGCAGGGCAAGCCCCGCCCCTACCTTCCCCGCGGTCTCGTGCTTCAGGCGTGCAAGGTCGGCCTTCAACTCTGCGGCCGTCTGGTAGCGGAGCTTGCGGTCTTTCTCTAAAGCCTTGGTGATGATGCGTTCCAACTCCGCCGGGCAGTTGGGATTCAGCCGCAGCGGTGGGATGGGCGCACGATTGAGAATGGCGTCGAAGAGCGTGCCGGGTGAGTGACCCGCAAAGGCGCGCTGCCCTGTCACCATCTCGTATAGCACCAGCCCGAAACTGAACAGATCCGAGCGTGCGTCCAGTTCCTCCGTCCGTACCTGCTCTGGCGACATGTACTCGAACGTCCCGATCGCCATCCCCGTGCTGGTCAGCGACTCTCCCACCGCGGCGGTCGCGGTGGCCTCCGCCTCCCCGCCCCCCCTGTCGTCCCCGCGGAAGCGGGGACCCACTTTTACCGGTGTCACCTTCGCCAGCCCGAAGTCCAGAATCTTGGCCTGACCGCGTGTGGTCACGAAGATGTTCGCTGGCTTGATGTCGCGATGGATGATGCCCTTCGCGTGCGCCGCGTCCAGCGCGTCGGCGATTTGAATCGCGAGGTCGAGGACTTCGTTCGATGGTAGCGGTCCACCACACAGGGCGCCCTCACCCAGCCCGCCACCGGCGGGCCACCCTCTCCCCGCGGGAGAGGGGAGGGGGGTGAGGGGATGGCCAATCCGCTGCTTGAGCGTCTCGCCCTCGAGGCACTCCATGGCGATGAAGGGCCGACCTTCCTGCTCTCCAATTTCGTAGATCGTGCACACGCCGGGATGATTCAGCGCCGAGGCAGCGCGGGCCTCGCGGCGGAAACGTTCCAGAAACTTATGATCCTGGGCAAGCTCTTGAGGCAGGAACTTGAGCGCCACGCTGCGGCCGAGTTGCGTGTCTTCGGCCTTATAAACTACCCCCATGCCGCCCGCACCGAGCTTTTCCAGGATGCGGTAGTGGGAAACAGTGGTGCCGGTCACAGGAATCGCCGTCCCCCCGGCGTGATGTGGCTCGCATTGTAGGTTGCATCCAAAGGCGAGTCAAATCATCGGAAACCAGTATTCACTTGTTCTTATCCGTTCATTGCGCACCGGGTGCGGCGGATGCTCGTTGCTACGGCCTTCTGCTGTTCTGGCCACCGCTGTGGACCGGGGCCGGTGCATCGCCCGCAGGCGCCAGAAGCACCTGCTGCTCTCCGCCGGAATAGTAGGCAATGAAGCGCCCAGCAAGTTGATAATAAACACCGGGAATATCGCCGATGGCCACCACGCGCATCTGAGCGGCCGCCTGCGCAGCGAAAGCCACCAGCAGGGCGAAGGCAACCCGAGCCTGCAGCACACAGGCTGCACTCTCCATTCCAGGGTGATTATGGCCTTCGGAGGTGCCGTCATTGATTCACTCGTCCCCTTCATCCGACATGAGTTCTGCTCGCCAGTTCCGGCACCTCCATCATAGGTGGAGTTCGCTAACGCGACCACGGGGAACCACAGGGAAGGGCGGCATACTTCTGCCAGCCTGGGACTTTGGCGCAAGGTGTAGTCGATTCGCCGGAAATATGGCGGGGTTAAAGAAGCACTTGTTGTATTACCCCAGCGGGTGTATGTTTCGTGACAAAGAGTCTCTAACGCTGCGCCAAAGAGGTGCTCTATGCTCTCGCTTCGACGGCGATCACTCGCCTTCCTCGCCGTGGCAGTGTGCCTGGCCGCGCGAACGATTCCTCTCGCCTCGCAAGAACCAACCCTCACAGAAGACCAGATCAAGCAGTTCCTCTTGAAGGCCAAGGTCAAACAGAGCAAGCAGACGGCGAAAGGCATCACCGCGCCTTCACGGGTTACCTTGAGTGACGGCACGCTAACCCACGACGCTGCTTTTCAACCCATCGACGAGCACAAATCCATAATGCAATTGGCTTCAGGAACAGAGATCAACTTCCGGGATTCTTATCACTTCGATATCGCTGGTTACGAGCTGGCGAAATTGCTCGGGCTGGGCGACATGGTTCCCGTGACGGTCGAGAGGAGAATGCTCGGCAACACGGGAGCGCTGAGCTGGTGGGTCACAGCGAAAATGGATGAAATGGATCGAAATAAGCAAAAGCTGCAATCACCTGACGTGAACGCCTGGAACAAGCAGTTGAACAAGATGTGGGTGTTCAGCCAGCTTATCTACGACACCGACCGCAACCAGACCAACATTCTGATCACGCAAGACTGGAAGCTCTTCATGATTGACTTCACGCGCGCCTTCCGAATCCACCACAAGCTCGAAGATCCCAAGAGACTGGTAATGTGCGACCGGCAGCTTTTAGAGAAGCTGCGACAATTGGATAAGGCACAGGTGCTTGAAAAAACCAAGCCTCACCTGACGAAAAGTGAAGTGGAGGCGGTGATGGCCCGTCGAGACCTGATTGTCACGCAGTTCGAACGGCTCATCGCCGAAAAGGGAGAGGAAAAGGTAATCTACTGACCGCAGTGGACGACGCCTATCGCGCGCCCAGGACGCACACTCGGCATCGGTGAAGGCGGGACTACTCGGGAAACCTCATGCGGCGATAGGAGCGGCCTCTGGCCGCCCGGGGGAGTGTGTAGCGCGGGGCCTTAGCCCGGCATTTCCTCTGCCGCCGTCAAGGGCGCCGTTACGGCGGCAGGCCGATGCGGCCCACAAGAGCCCGGAATCGCTCATCGGAGCGGAAACCCTCAAACCTGGGATCGCCTTTGATATACACCAAAAAGCTGGACCGTTCCCCATACGCTTTCTCGAGCCATTCGAAGACACGGTCCTTCGCTCCGAGGCCGGCATAAATCACCGCGATGTCGTAAGCCGAGACGTAGCCGCGCTTCGACCGATGGAGGAGCTGCGCCAGTATTTTCTCGGCCTCACGCGAGTTGCCGGAAATCGCGTAGGCATGTGCGAGGGCTGCCGTGGATATAACGGTCTCCGTGAAACCCTCCGGGGCCTTCTTAAACTCTGCGATGGCCTCTTTGGGCATTTTCTTCTCTTCATACACCCACCCAAGCACCATATGTGCCCAATAGGCGTGGGGCTCAATTTGCAGCACCCGATTGCAGTGCTCGATGGCCTCGTCGTACTGGTGCGTGTACAGGCAGTGCCAACCGAGGCAGGCCCGCAGCATGGTGTCGAAGGGATTGATCTCGACGGCCCGCTCCGCCTCGGCACGCGATTCCTCCACGCGGCCCATGTGCAGCAAAAAATGGGCGTAATTGTGGCGATTGTCGGCGCTGTTGGGATTGAGTTCGAGAGCCCGCTTGAATTCCCGCTCCGCCTCGGCCCAGTTCCAATCGTGTTCCAGCCGGACCATAGCCAAATAGCCGTGGGCGTCGGCGAGCGAATCGTCGAGGCGCAGGCCTTTACGCGCAAGTTCCTCGACCTTGGGATATGCCTCGCGGGGCGCTTCAAAGCCCCAAAGAGCGGTGAAGTACTGGTGGCTTGCCAGGGCGATATAGGGCTGGGCAAACTGCGGATCTAACCGCGTTGCCTCCAGGAGCAATTTTTCGCCTATTGACCAATCGTCTGCATAATATCCTCTTAGGTATGCCTCCTGGGCCTGAGGATTGACGGGGCGGGCGCTCGCCAGACGGGCTGCCTCTTGCGGCGTCACTTTGGCCTGGACTTCGCGGGCGATGTCCCGCGCAACCTCTGCCTGCAACGCCAGCACGTCTCCCAGGTCGCGCTCGTAGCTACGCGCCCAGAGGTGACGGTCCGTCGGGGCTTCGATCAACTGTGCGCTGACGCGCACGTGATCGCCGGCGCGCTGGACACTGCCCTCCACGACCGCGTCCACATTCAATTCACGAGCAATCTCCGCCAGCGGCTTCTTCGCCTCTTTATACTGCATGACCGAACCCCGCGAGATGACCCGTAGCGAGCCGATTTGCGCGAGATCCGTGGTGAGGGCCTCCGTCATGCCATCCGCAAAGTATTCCTGGTTCTTGTCCCCCGTCAGGTTCTCTAACGGCAGGACGGCGAGAGACTGGATTCGGGGCGTTGCCGGGCCGGTCGGCGGTCGCAGGCGGTCGCGCAGGCCCCCGACGTTGAGGGCAAGGAGCGCCCCAAACACACCAATTGCGGCAACTGCAACGGCGGCAACCCACCGCCTTCGTAGGGGGGCTGCTTGCTGCGCCCTCGGGGGCGGGGCAAGCCCCGCCCCTACGACACGCGCCGATTCCGTGTCGCGCTTCAGGCGTTGCAGGTCGGTGCGCAACTCCGCCGCGCTCTGATAGCGCATCCGCCGGTCTTTCTCCAGCGCCTTGGCGATGATCGCTTCCAGCTTCTCCGGTACCTGGGGGTTCAAGCGCACGGCTGGCGTTGGCGTGCGGTTCAGAATCCCTTCCAGTATCTTTCCGGGCGTGTCTCCCCCAAAGGCCGGCCAGCCCGTCGCCATCTCGTACAGCACGGCCCCCAGCGCGAACACGTCCGTCCGGCCGTCCACCTCCTGGCCCAGCACCTGTTCTGGCGCCATGTAGCCCACCGTCCCGAGCAACGCGCCCGTGCTGGTCAGACCTGCTTCGCTTACACCCGCCGTCTCGCCGCCCACTCCCGAGCGCATCTTCGCCAGGCCGAAGTCCAGCACCTTCACCTGTCCCCGCTCACTCACAAAGATATTCGCCGGCTTGATGTCGCGATGCACGATCCCCTTGGCGTGGGCCACCTCCAGCGCCTCGGCGATTTGAATCGCGAGGTCGAGGATTTCGTTGACCTGTAAGGGCGCTGCTTGCTGCGCCCCCAAGGGCGGGGCGAGCCCCGCCCCTACACCAATCCGCTGCTTCAGGGTCTGGCCCTCCAGACATTCCATGACGATGAAGGGCTGGCCGCTCACTTCGTCAATGTCGTAAATGGTGCAGATGTTGGGATGATTCAGCGCCGAAGCCGCCCGCGCCTCGCGTCCGAAGCGCGCCAGAGCCTTGGGGTCTTTCCCGAACTCCTCAGGCAAAAACTTGATGGCTACGCAGCGGCCGAGCTTGCTGTCCTCGGCCTTGTACACCACACCCATCCCCCCGCCCCCAAGCTTTTCCAGAATCCGGTAGTGGGAGACCGTGCTGCCGATTCTCTGCCGCTCGCTCTCCGCAGCGCCGCGCAACTCGGAATCGTCCTGGGCCAACGCCTTTGCCGCCACTTCGAGGGCCGGGGACTCGATGAAGCTGCCGGCGTCTTTATGGGCCAGCAGGGATTCCACTTCCTCCCGCAAAGCGCGGTCTCCGGCGCAGGCCTCTTGCAGGAAGGCGGCGCGCTGGCTCTCCTCGCGCTCCAGCGCGGCGTGATAGATCCCCTCGATTTTCCGCCAGCGTACAGGATTCATCGTCGATATGCTCCCTTCACGACCGATGTCGCGCCGACCTTTGGGTCGGCACCAGCCGGGCTAAAGCCCGGCGCTACGTTGAAGCTCGCGCGCCAGCCATGCCTTGGCCATTTTCCAATCGCGCATCACCGTCTCGGGAGAGATCTTCAGAACCTCAGCAGTTTCTTCCACGCTCAAGCCGCCAAAGAAACGCAATTCCACCACCTGGCTTTTTCTCGGGTCGAGCGACGCCAAGTGGTTCAGGGCATCGTCCAGCGCCACCAGGTCAACGACTGGCTGTCGAGCGATGCCGAGCGCATTGTCGAGCGAGACGTGCGCGGCTTCCCCTCCGCGCTTCTGATATTGCCGCGCGCGGGCGAAATCGATCAGGATGCGCCGCATTGTCCGGGCGCAGATGGCGAAGAAATGCGCGCGGTTCTGCCAGCTCACTCCCCGCTCGTCGACGAGGCGCAGATAGACTTCGTGCACGAGTGCCGTGGTTTGCAGGGTATGGCCGGGCCGTTCGCGCGCCATATAACGGTGCGCCAGCCGGCGCAGCTCTTTGTAGACCAGCGGGGTAAGCTTCTCCAGTGCCTCCTGATCGCCCTCACCCCAGGCCCTGAGCATCAGCGTGATTTCCTGTGCGGACGGCGCCGTCATGGGGGTTCCCCCGAGTCTCCAATCTCAGCCTGGCTTCGCGAAGTCCTGTTGGCGGCAAAGTTACCACACTTCTATCGCTCGTACCATAGGCGACCTTTCGCCCAGGGTTTCTTGATCCCCATGACAGTTTCCAAGACCGCTTCTCGCCTTAACAGGTAGAAGCGGCAAGATGCCGTGGCGTCCGCCGCGAATTTCGACAAGGAGGTATGTCATGAACAACTCCCGAAGTTTCACGCCAATCAGACTGGTTTTCCTTGCGCTCCTGGCCGCGGGGATGAGTTTGGCAACAGGGGCGGCGGCACAACAGCCGCTCGCTGGAACCTACACGAACATCGATCCTCCGGGCGTGACGAATGCGGCCGCCTGGGGAATCAACAATGACGGCGTGATTGCCGGCCGTTATAAGACCCCGGCCGACGGCTTCTTCCACGCTTTCCTGCGGGACGAGAACGGGTCGTACAGCGCCATCGACCCACCTGGCGCTATCGCCGCGGAAGCCAAAGGGGTGAGCGACAGTGGGAACGTTCTGGGCTACTTCTGCGACACCGCGCCGTGCGGTCCGGTCAGCACCTATCAGGGGTTCTTGCTACGCGAGGGTCTCTTCAGCTCCTTTGGCTCCCCCGACCACATAAACACTTGGGCGATGAGGATGAATGGACGGGGCCAGATTGTAGGCTGCGTTCACGACGCGAATACCACGGATTCGATGCACGGTTTCGTGGTGGACCGCGACGGCACTTTCACAGACTCTCCCGTCCCGATGTCGATGCACAACGGCATCAGCCCAGACGGGAGAACCATCGTGGGGCTCTACACCGACACGTCCGGGACTCATGGATACATTCTCAGCCAGGACAACTTCATGCCGTTCGATGTGCCCGGGTCGAACCTGACTCAGGCCGAGGACCTCAACGCACGCGGGGAAATTGTGGGTCTTTATCGGGACACAGCAGGGAAATTCCATGGATTCCTACGGAACGGGGTGGGGTACTTTTCGATCGATTACCCCAATGCGACAGACACGCGGGCTTTCGCCATCAGCGACAACGGTCAAATCGTGGGACAGTACGTTGCAGGTGGCGTCACGCACGCCTTTCTGCTGACCCGGCATGAAATCGAGTAGACTTGCGGGCTTGCTGGAGAGCGGGGAGCCACGCTTGGGGCTTTCCCAAGCGTGGGCCTCGCCCGCATCGCGAAACCGGCGCGCCCCACCTGGAAACCCCTGGACGAAGCATGTTGCGCCGCGGGCTGGTCTTCTTCTGCAGCCCGCCAATGAAGCGAACCACCGTTGCTTGCCCAAGGACCGGAGCCCATCCAGCGCGTCCCGGTTGCGATGAGCGGTAAGGGAGCCCCTGCCTGTGCGTTGCTTCAGTCGGGGGCAGGTCCTCTCAGCGAGTAATGTGGCTGAGTCCAAGGGCCTGCCCCCGATTCTTTTTGTGGTATGCCGCGGAAGCAATCCTGGCTTTGCCGTGGCCCTCCGTCTTTTCGGACCGAGGGTTGCGCCGCGCTTGGCGCAGTTTCCGTGGGCGGCTTGCGAAGCAGGGCTATCCGGCAGACTCCATGCCGTGCATAAGGGCCTGGAAGCGCGGGTGGGCCCGCAGCGGGTCGAGGTCGGAATCGTTCTGGAACCATTCTTTTTGGCGCATTCCTGAAGCAACGCATTTCTCCAGGCAGTTGATGGCTACTTCCACCTCGCCCAACCCGGCATAAACGCAGGCCACGTTATAAAGGACGCCAGCATCGTCGGGTTCGATGGCAAGGGCGCGGCGGTTCCACTCCAGACTCTTCTCGCGCTCGCCCAACTGGCACAGCGCGCTCGCACCGAAATAGATTGCGCGCACGTCGTCGGGATAGACTCGGATGTGTTTCTCGACGAGCTGGAAGACGCGACGATAGACCGCCTCGGCTTCACCTTGGCGCCCTAGACCCCGATAGACCGGCGCCAGCAGGGCGGGGGCCTGAAAGTCGTCCGGGTTGACTTGGCGGGCCTTCTCAAACAACTCTGCGGCCTCGCGCATCTTCCCCT
>JAIQGB010000186.1 GCA_020072905.1 Terriglobia bacterium
AGAGGGCCCGATTCGCCGGTTAGGGGGTCGAGGCGGTAGCGGTAAGAGGCCGTGACACTGTAATGCTCGAGCATCCAGCGAGCGCCGCGAATGAAGTAAACACACTCATCGTTGAAGCAAACGTACTGATAGTCTCCCTGCCAACCGCTTTCCGGCGGAGTTCCCCAGCGCAGCAGCGGCGCGGAGCAATAGGGACAGCGAGGGTTGAGTTCGCGGACCATAACGTCTCTGTCTTAGAAGAGAGGGCAGGCTCTCGCCTGCCCTCTCTGGTTTCGTTAACCGCCGAGCAGCTCATGCTCCTTGGCCTGCGGGAAGATGTGGAGAATCGGCCGCTTCACCATCTGCCATTCTTGGGTCGCCGGATCGTACCGGCAGTTGGCGAAAACGTGCCATTTCTCTTCGTCCATCGTCGGCCGGTCAGAGCGGAAGTAGTAGCCCGGCCAACGGGTCTCATCACGGAAGAGCATGGTGCGGACGTGCGCCTCAGCCTGCCACAGCCGGTGCACGTTCTCCCAGCAACGCATCAGTTCGTGCAAGTTGGAAGCCCCCAGATTGAGCGCGTCCTCGCGGAGGAGGCCTAACAGCTCCAGCGCCCTCTTCAATTGCGCCTCGTTGGTAATGAATTGCGAAGTGACGCCGCCCGCGTATTCGTCCATGATCTTCTGCAGACGGAACATGAACATGCGTGGCTTGATGTAGTGAGGGTTGATCTCCGGGTCGGTGCTGGCGTTCTGGTGCTGTTCGTACAGATCCAACGGCTTGAGGATCTCCGCCTTGAGGTTGTCGATCGTTGTCGGGTCCACCTTGGCCAGCGAGTTGTGTTCAAGGATGAACCTGATGGCCGCCTTGGCGGCAATGCGTCCCTCCACGTGTGAACCGGAAGAGAATTTGTGGCTGGAAGCGCCGGAAGCATCGCCCGCGCAGAACAGACCCTGCACTGTCGACATGTTCGCGTAGCCCCAGAAGTACTCCGACCGGGTCTCGTCGGTCTGCAGATCCTCCTCGCCGCTGACCCACGCTCCCGAGGCCCCCGAATGGGAACCGATGAAGTAGGGTTCGGCGGGCGCGATCTCCGAGCTCTTTTCCTCGGGCTGCACATTGGTCCCCGCCCAGAGGATCGCCTGGGAGATGGTCATATCGAGGAAGTCCTCCCAAGCTTCCGACTCGAGCTCTTTCATCTTCTTCTTGTGGGCCTTCGGGTCGTCCCGGTACTGGTTGGCGATTTTCTGAATCGCCTCTTCCGTCCGCATGGAGATGGGCCCCTTCCCGTCCATCACGTCGAGCATGCCGAGGTAGTTGCGAAGATTGGCGGGAATCGGCTTGACGCGGCCGTAAGGGACCCACTTCTCCAGCTCGGGTTTGCGCTCGACCATATAATCGCCACCCAGGGCGTTCGTGGCGCGTGATTTGAACAGCAGGAACCAGGCGCCCACCGGTCCGTAGGCGTCCTTGAACCGCACCGGAATAAAGCGGACTTCCTGGCAGGTCATTTCGGCGCCGGCTTTGAGCGTGAAGTAGGCAGAGGAGCCGGCGTTCCAGGGCGGATACCAAGCGCGCCCCATGCCCTCGCCGGTGCTGCGTGGCTTGAAGACGTGCACGGCGCCACCCATGGTCACCAAGGTGGCCTTGGCTTTGAACACATAGAATTTGTTTTCACGGACGGAGAACCCCACCGCCCCCGCGCAACGGTCGCCTTCCATCAGCGGGCCGACAATGAAGATGCGTTCGAAAATCTCGCCCACGCCGTTCGCGAGCAGGGCGTTTTTGGCCGCTTCGGCAACAACCACCTTGTAGGATTCGCCGTTGATCATCAGTTGCCAGCGGCCCTCGTGGACGTAATTGCCTTTCTCGTCTTTCCAGATCGGCAGGCCCCACTTCTCGAACAGGTGGACGGTGGAGTCGACGTGCCGGGCGACGTTGGCCACCAGGTCTTCCCGAGTCACCCCCATGAGGTCATTCCGGACATAATCCACGTAGTCTTTAACGCTGTTGGCGCCGTCTTTCAGGCCTACGTAGAGATTGATGGCGGACAAGCCCATGGCTACGGCTCCGGAACGATCTACGGCGGCTTTGTCCACCAACGTTACCTTCAAGCCGTGTTGCTTGGCCCAGTGGGCCGCTTCCACCGCCGCCCCGCAGGCAGCCATGCCGCCTCCGAGGATCAACAGATCGGTCTCCACCACTACGTTTTCGAAATTAGGCATATGAACCCTCACCTCAGCGTTTTAGGCTAAAGACTGCTGGCAACCCCAGCGAGGCCGGTTCGGTGGCGAGTTCGCAACTGGCCAACTCGCCCCCGTTCGGGTAACCTCCATCCGGAACGGCCCCGCCTTCCGGCGTCGAGCGGATGGGAAATTTGAAGCGCTTGATCGTCCCATTGCGAAACTTCACGGTCCACATGATGGAGTCAGTCGAGCGGAGGGGCGTGACCGAGGCGCCCATGGGGACGAAATCGGCGTATCCGCGAACCTCGATCGCTTGGGTAGGACAGATCTTGACGCAGTTGTAGCATTCCCAGCACATCGAGGCGTCACGGTTGTAAGCCTTCATCTTTTCCTTGTCCAAGACCATCAAGTCGTTCGGGCAAATGTATTGACAGGCGGTCTTGTCCAGTGCCTTGCACCCGTCACACTTCTCAGGGTTTACGTAACTCGGCATCGGACCTCCTCAATCGCTTGCAGGTATCTGAGAATTTGCAGAAGACGCAATCCCCCGCTTCTCGTTCCAGCGGGTTTGGTAGTAGCAACTACAATCGCAAAGTCCCTGGAACCGACAGCTTTCCCTGTAATACGTTTCACACTGCAGGCAAGGCTCACGAAAGTTCTTACTATGTCTGGCGATGGCCGCCGAGAGACGATCCAGCGTTTCTGCGGTGCGGTGGATTTCCTCCTCCGGATACTCACCCAAAATCTTGGCCGTCCAGCGGTCCCGGGCTAGTTCATAGTCGTGCATGAGTTGCCGTCCCGCCTCGGTAAGGAACAGCTTCCGAGTGCGCCGGTTGCCCGCGATTTCAACGCGCTCGATGAGCTGTCGACGCACCAATTGCTCGACAATCTTGCTCGCCCCTGCCTTGCTGATCCGCAGGAAAACCCCCGCATCGCCAACGGTGGGCGCCTCGGTGTGCGCAACAAGGAAGAGCAGCTTGAGCTGAGCGAAGCTGACCTTTTTGCCGGCCCTTTCGTTCAACAGCTCCTCCTCCACGATATCGCGGACGGACCGGGCGAAAACTCGGGCACTAGCGAGAAAATCTTTGATGAGTTCGACGGTCATAATGACGCAGTTTTCGGCCTTTACCTTCTTTCTTCCCCCGACGCCAATGCCGTTACGGAGGCTGGCGACAGGGGAAGCCGTTGCCATACTAACCGTTTGCGGCCAGCGCGCCTGTCGTTAGGAGCACGAAAGCATCCAGAGTCAACTGTTTCGTGAGGATACTGTTCGCTCGGAAAACTATGTCTCCTGTCTGTTGCAGATCTGTTCAATCTTCCAATGTGGAGTCTACAATTTGTCCCTTTATGGCTGATTTCAGGAGGTCATTCTTGCACGATGAGTAGCCGCACACGCCGCGCCTGCGAGGAATCCCGCAAGGCGCCCCGCGCCAAACTTTAGTCCATGGGGCAGTTCCCCCCCCAGAGCGCAATGGAAGCGGTCAGGATGTCGTGGCCGATCATGACCGTCCGCGGCGCGAGCCCTCGACGGGCCGCAGAAGTTGCTGCCGCGCAGAGAGCAGAATTGAGCTCCCATCACTCGTTGCGGCTCACTGCAAACTGCAGTAGCAGCTTCCGGCTCTCGGGGGAAGGAGCCGTCAAGCACGGGGAAGACAGCTCCAGGTCGCGATCCCCGTCAGAACAGAGCGAATGACTACAAGGAAGGGCTCGTGATCCTAGAATCTCCCCATCCCGTCCACGCCTGAGCTAGAGTTTAAGAGGGATAGCCGCCTTGGGCGAAATCAAGAACCGACTAGGGCTGCCGGTTCCCGACGGATACGTCCTGACCACGGAAGCGTATCGTCAGTTCTGTGGCATCCCACTCTGGCAGCAGATCCGCGGGGCGCTGCGTCGCGCAGACCTGTCCGACCTGGACAGCTTGCAGGGCATTTCCCTCCAACTGATGGAGATGGTCATGGAGTCCCCCCTCCCGCGAGCCGTGGAGGTCGCGGTCAGCGAACGCGCTCGGATGCTGGCCGGGGCCCGAGGAGCGCTCGCCGTCCGGTCCAGCGCCGTCGGCGAGGGTGGCGCTCGGACTTTCGCCGGTCAGTTCCTCAGCTTGATCAATGTACTCCCGGGCAGAGCCGTGTCAGCCTACAAGCAGGTTGTGGCGGGTCGGTTTGGTGAGAGAGCCCTGTCCTACCGGCTGTCCACGGGGCTGCCGGAAGTCGACAGCCCGATGGCGGTGCCATTCCTCCCCGTTATCGACGCCCGAGCATCCGACATCCTGTACGCACGGGACCCCAAGGAGCCCAAAGGCGACAGGCTGTGGCTGACTTCCACGCGTGGACTCGGTCTGGATGTCGCCAGCGGCCGGGTCCCCGCTGACTGGTTCGTGATGACCCACAAGCGCCCCCACCACCTCTTGGAGAAACGCATCGTGTGCAAGGAAGAGGAAGTCTTGCTCAATGCAGGGGGCGGGGTGAGGCGGCGGCGGCTGGAGGCTCGAGAACCGGAAGAGCCGAGCCTTGAACCCGAGCAGCTGGGAACAGTTGCCGATTGGGGCACCCGAATCGAAGAACATTTCGGCGCCCCGCAGGACATCGAATGGGCCCTCGACGCGTCAGGAAAGATCTGGATCTTGCAGGCCCGGCCACTGGCTTTAGCCGAAGGGTTGCGCTCGCGAGTTCGGCCGCGTGGACACCCCCGGTGGCCGGAGGGATCACGGTTTACCCCGGGCGCGCGTCGGGCCCGGCCTCCTTGGTCGAAGACCGCAGGTCTCTGCGCAAGACACCTGAGGGGGCAATCGTGCTGACCCACAGAGCCTCCCCAGAAATTGTCGGAGTCCTTCCCCGCATCGCGGGGCTGGTGGCCGAGCGCGGCAATATTGCCGGGTATGCCGCCACCTTGCTGAGAGAGTTCAAGGTGCCTTCGGTGCTGGAGATGCCGGGCGTCTTCGAGCACATCCGAGATGGAGAGGCTGTCAGCCTGGACGCGGTCCAGCCTGGCCTCCACCGGGGAACTCTGTGGCCGCCGGTACCGGCTCAGGTCAGCCTTACGGAGCGCCAGCGAGAGAAGGTTGGCGATATCCTCAGCCGAAGATTGCTCACCTTGCACCTGCTTGACGCCGGCGCCTTCAGGTTTCGGCCCAGCGGCTGCCGGTCCGCCCATGACGTGATCCGTTACTCCCATGAAAAGGCGGTGGAGGGAATGTTCGCCGTTCAGGCCCGGGAACTGGAGCATGGTCCCCATCGCTCCAAGAAGTTGCTCGCCTCGGTTCCGGTCAATCTCTTCGCCCTCGACTTGGGAGGCGGGCTGGTGTTGGACGATGCTGAGGCTGACGGGGTCACGCCTTCCCAAATCGTCTCCAGGCCGTTCCAGGGCCTTTGGAGAGGAATCACTCATCCGGCCGTGAGTTGGACCCGGCAAATGCCCGCGAGCATCGGAGACCTTGCCTCAGTCATGGCAGGATCGTTTGCCTCACAAGACAGCGTCATCCGAGCTCTCGGCGAGCGAAGCTACTTGCTGGTGGCCGATGAGTACATGAACCTGAATTCGCGACTGGCCTATCACTTCTCACTCGTGGATGCTTGCCTCTCCGACAACCCTTCCAACAACTATATCTCCTTCCGTTTTGCGGGCGGCGGAGCGACGTGGCAACGGCGGAACCTCCGGGCATGCTTCCTCGAAGCCTGCCTGGAGCATTACGGCTTCGTGGTTGACCGTCGGGGAGACCTCGTCAACGCCTGGTTCAAGAGGGCGCGGGCCCAGGACACCGAAAGCAATCTCGATATCGTCGGTCGCCTCATGGCTTGTAGCTGCCAGCTGGACATGTACATGAACAGCCAAGATGCCATGAGATGGTACGTCGAGCAATTCTTGGCTGGTAATTACTCTTTCCGTGCGCCCCAGGAAGAGAGTACAGCCGATCGGGCGGCCTCTTCCTGATTCCCTATGCCGCGACCACTTTTGCGTCGCCAGAGCTCTGGGTTCAACAGACACTGAATCGGATTCCTCAGCGAGGATCTTGTGGCGGCCGGAACGCCCAAAATCTTGCGCCGGGACGGAACAGGTTCGATTAGAATCCGCGCAGCACGACGTACCGAGGAACGGAATCAAGAAAGACAGTGCGGGGTATGGATCAGCAAGGTTCCAATCCGCGATTTCCAGCGCCGCGTAGGGCCACGGCTCACTAATGGCCCCGGAGCCAGGTGTATGACACCGCGCGAACGCTGGCAGGCGGTCTTGCAAGGCCGGAAGCCCGATCGCGTTCCCTGCGACTTCTGGGGCACGGCGGAGGTAACGGCGCGGCTGCGCGGCGAGCTTGGATGCGCGTCGGAGCGCGAGCTCTGGGAACGACTGGGGATCGACAAGTGCATACACCTGGCGCCGCGCCATCCGCTGGCCAAGGAAGACGAGTGGCACATTCCTTCGAGTTTTGATATTTGGCACGTGGGGACCAAGGAGGTTGCCTATCAGGACCGCTTGGGGGTCTATGTCGAAACCGTCATCCATCCCCTTGCCGAAGCCCGGACGGTCGCCGACATTGAGACTTTCGATTGGCCGGTTTCTGAGGAATGGGACGTCAGCGCCTTTCGCGCTCGCTGCCAAGAATGGGCGGGCTATCCGATTCTCGGTTGCACCTCCGAGCCGTTCTATCTGTACTGCCACCTGCGCGGCATGGAGCAGGCGCTGGAAGACTTGCTCCTCAATGCCGAAATCGCCGAAGCCGCGCTGGAACGGATCCATGCCATCTTTGCCGGCATCTTCCGCCGCACGCTCGACGCCGCCGCCGATCTGATCGATTTCGTCTATGTCGCTGAAGATCTCGGCACCCAGGATTCGCTGCTGATGAGTCCCGCGAGCTTTCGGAGATTCCTCAAGCCCCGCATGGCCCGGATGATTCAACTGGCGCATTCGTACGGGGTAAGGGTCGTCCACCACGACGACGGCGCCATCCGGCCGCTTCTGCCCGACCTCATGGAAATTGGCATTGACGTCTTGAATCCTATTCAATGGCGGTGCCGCGGCATGGAGCGAGAAGGTCTGGCCCGGGACTTCGGAGCTTCCGTGGTTTTCCACGGCGGCGTGGACAACCAGAAGACGCTTCCCTTCGGCACGCCCGAGGATGTCCGCCAGGAAGTTGCCGATAACCTCCGAATCTTCCGGGACTGCAAAGGCTATATCGTCGCGCCTTGCCACAACATTCAACCCAACACTCCGACGGAGAATATCCTGGCGCTTTACCAAGCGGTCCGCGACTTCGGCCGGCCCTAGGAGTCGCATGCGTGGCCGATGAGGTGTGACGATAGAGCCTGACGCTATCCCTCGCCCACCAACCCCGCCACGACGAAAGAAGGAGGAACCCGTGGTCCTCGACCGACAGGCTTGCGAGCGGATTCACGAAGCGGCGCTCGAAGTGCTCCGCGACGTGGGCGTGCGCGTGGATGATCCGGACGTCGTGCGTCTGCTCGAGGAAGCTGGAGCAACGGTGACGCAGGAGAACGTGGTCCGTATTCCCGAGCATTTGGTGGAACGGGCCATCCGCCAGGCGCCACACGTCGTTCGCATCGCCGACCGCAACGGAAATCTCTGGAAGCTGAGCCCCGAGGGCGGGACCCTGGTCCTGACCGGGAATGCGCTTTACGTGACCCGCGGCCGCGCGAGAAGCGAGCTGCAGTCTCGGGATCTCGCCGAGCTGGCGCGCATCGTCGACGCCTGCGGAAACATTCACGGCATGGTCGGAACTACCGTGGCCGACTACCCGCCCGCCTGTCGCGACTTCGTCGGGTTCCGCATCATGGCGGAGAATACCGGAAAGCATTTGCGCCCATGCATCTACACTCCGCGGGGCGCGCGGACGGTGATCGAAATGGCCCAGGTGCTCCTGGAGGGAACGCCGCTGCGGGAGAGGCCGATCGTCAGCACCGGCTTCAGCATCATGAGCCCGCTGCGCTGGACGGCACTGGCGCTGGGCGTCTTCAAGGAGACGGCGGGGTTCGGCGTGCCGGTGATG
>JAIQGB010000187.1 GCA_020072905.1 Terriglobia bacterium
GCGCGGGCATGCTCTCCGCGCCGCTGCGGAACCGGTTTGGCCTGTTCTTTCACCTCGAATTCTCTGACGGAGAGGAGTTGCGGCAAATCATCGTGCGTTCGGCGCGCATCCTGGGTGCGCAGCTCCAGGAAGCCGCCGCAAGGGAGATTGCCGGACGGGCGCGCGGCACGCCGCGCATCGCCAACCGCCTGCTGCGGCGTGTCCGCGACTTCGCCGAGGTGAAGGCGGGCGGGGGCATCACACCCACGGTCGCACGCGATGCCCTGAAGCTCGAAGGGGTGGACGAACTGGGACTGGACGACCTCGACCGGAACTTCCTGGCGACGATCATCCGGATGTATCACGGCGGCCCGGTGGGCGTCGAAGCGCTCTCGGCAACACTGAACGAGGAAGTGGACACGCTGGTGGATATGGTCGAGCCGTTCTTGCTCCAGCAAGGTTTCATCAGCCGCACCAAGAGCGGACGCAAGGCCAATGAGGCGGCCTTCAAACACCTGAACGTTCCCATGCCCCGCAGCGACCCGCCCACGCTCTTCGAGTAGCGCGCTTGGGCTTGTTGCCACAAAAACCAGCGTCGCGTTCCTGAAGTCAAGCCCCATGAAACGCATCTATCTATCACTCGGCTCGAACGTCGGCGATCGAGTCAGCCATATCCGGAAGGCTTGCGAATTGCTTCCCACCGCCGGCATCGTGGTCCGCAGGGTCTCTTCGTGTTACAAGACCGAACCCGTGGATTTCGCGCCGCAGCGCTGGTTTGTAAACTGCGTCATCGAGGCTGAGACCGACCTGATGCCTTTACAATTGCTCAAGGCTTTGCAGTCTCTGGAGAGACGGCTTGGACGGCGGCCGGGAATCTCCAAGGGCCCGCGGCCGATTGACATCGACATCCTGCTCTATGAGAATGTCGTCGTCCGCTCGTCGGCTCTGACGATTCCCCACGAACGGCTCGCGGAGCGTCGCTTCGTCCTGGTCCCGCTTGGGGAACTTGCGTCGCACGTTCGACACCCGGTGACGCAGCGGACGGTTCTGGAGATGCTCCACGAGACGACGGACATGAGTCAAGTGATCAGATTGAAATCTGAATGATGAATGCTGAGTGATGAATGATGAATTCCGGGGAAGAGCGAGGAGAGCGAAGCGCGGTCCTTAGCTCCCAATTTATAATTCATCATTCATAATTCCCAAAAATCAACGCGCCACGTGGCCAAGCTGCCAAAGTTCGAGCCTCCGCGCTACATCGCCATCGAGGGCCCGATTCGCGTGGGCAAGTCCAGCCTGGCGAGAATTCTCGCGGAGCGGATGAGCGCTGTGCTGCTCCGCGATGTCGAATCCAACCCCTTCCTGGAGAGTTTCTATGGAGACAAGCCTGCGGCGGCGCTGGCTGCGCAGCTTTACTTCCTTGTGGAGCGATACAAGCAGTTGCGGGAGCTGGATCTGGCCGCGCATGCCAGCCACGCCGTAGTCAGCGACTATCTCTTCGAAAAAGACAGGATCTTCGCCTACTTGAATCTCACCGATGTCGAGTTGGACCTCTATAATCGCTTCTACGAGCTCTTCGTCGGACAGGTTCCCCTCCCTGATTTGGTGATATACTTACAGGCGAAACCGGAGACGCTCCGCCGGCGCATCGGCAGGAAGAACGTGCCGATGGAGCATCACATCTCCGACGAGTATCTGGAGGAAGTGGTCAAGGCGTACGAGCACTTTTTCTTTCATTATCGCTCGAGTAGCCTGCTGGTGGTGGACACGTCCGAGATCGATTTCATCGACCGGAACGAGGATTTGCAGGAGTTGTTGCACCGCCTGAGCCAGCCGGTGAAAGGCACGCAGTATTTTCTGCCGCTTGGATCCGCCTCGGCGGACTGAGACGCCCATCATGGAAAACGGAAGGCGGCGGGGGGCGAGGGAGAGCGCCACGGACCGCCGAGCGAAAATTTCAACCCTCTCTGTCCAGGCCAGTGGAGGCCCGCTCGGGCCCCCGGGCACTCGCGCGAAGAGCGCCGGTGAGAAAATCCTGCGGCAGAGGGGGTTTCTAATTTGGGATTGCCGATTTTCGATTTCGGATTCCGGAAGCGCGCGGAACACTCGAAGATCCGCCGTTCCGGATTTTCAACCTTCGACTCTCGACTCCGCTCTGCGAGGTCAACGCCATGGACCCCAAGCCTGAGGCCGTGAGCAAGATCACCGTTCCCGTCATCCTGGACCGCAAGTTGCGCGGGGAGAAGGTCACCTGCCTGACCGCCTACGATTACCCCACCGCGCGCCTGGTCGACGAGTCAGGCATTGACATGATTCTGGTCGGCGACTCGTTGGGCCAGGTGGTCTTGGGTTACGATTCGACGATCCCCGTGACCCTCGACGAAATGCTTCACCACCTGCGCGCCGTGCGCCGGGCCACACACCGGGCTCTGCTGATCGTGGACCTCCCTTACGGCGCCTACCACCAGGGGGAAGAGGAAGCACTGCGCGCAGGCATTCGCTGCCTGAAGGAAGGCGCCGAGTCGGTCAAACTCGAGGGCGGAAGCAAGCGCGCCGCGCTCATCCGGCGCCTGGTGGACGCCGAGATTCCGGTGATGGGCCACATCGGCTTGACGCCACAATCCGTGCACAACTTCGGCGGCTACCGTGTGCAAGGCAGGACGCTCGAATCCGCCAATGATCTGCTGGCTGACGCGCAGGCCGTCGAAGACGCCGGCGCGTTCGCGCTGGTCCTGGAAGGGATTCCTCGCGAGCTTGCGGCCCTCATCACCGGGCGGCTGCGCATCCCCACCATCGGCATCGGCGCCGGGCCCGACTGCGACGGCCAGGTTCTGGTGATCCACGACCTGTTGGGGTTGGCCAATCAACCCCCTCCCAAGTTCGTGCGGCCGTATGCGGAACTGGCTGCGGTCGCCCGCGGCGCCGTTGCCCGATATCGGGATGACGTCGCCACCGGCCGCTTCCCTGGCGACGCTGAGTCCTACCACTGGTCGCCCGGATTGCGCGAGCAGTTTGTAAAATGGGCTACAATCAGAAACCTGAAGGATGAAGCGTGAGGCTTCAACGCAACTCGGCCGCCGACGGATGACCCACGGCGCGCGCTTTCTCGCTTTTGCGCCTCAGTCTCCATACTTCACCGGCTATGCAACTCATCACCTCGATTGCGGAGATGCAGGGCTTCGCGCGCCAGACACGGAGCGCGGGAAAATCGCTGGCACTTGTCCCCACCATGGGAGCCCTGCACGAAGGCCACCTCAGCCTGCTTCGCCAGGCGCGACGACAGTGCGACGTTGTGGTCGTTTCAATCTTCGTCAACCCGACGCAGTTCGGGCCGTCCGAAGACATATCACACTACCCCAGAAACCTGGACAAAGACCTCGAGGCGCTCCGCCCTTTCAGAGCCGAAGCCGTGTTCGCTCCCACCGCCGGCGAAATGTATCCGGAGGGCTTCGAATCGTTCGTTACGCCGGGTGAGACCGCGGCGCCACTGGAGGGCGCTTCACGCCCCAGCCACTTCCAGGGCGTCGCCACCGTCGTCCTGAAACTGCTCAACATCGTCAAACCAGACGTCGCCTACTTCGGCCAAAAGGACTTCCAGCAGGCGCTGATCATCCGGCGCCTGGTGGAAGACCTGAATTTGGAAACGCGGCTGGTGATCTGTCCGATCGTTCGTGAGGCAGATGGACTGGCCCGGAGTTCGCGGAACGCTTATCTCAGCGCGGAAGACCGCCAGGCGGCGACGGTCCTCACTCGCAGCCTGCGCAGGGTGGAGGAACTGGCTCACACCGGTGAAACCCGGGCAAGCGTGCTGCTCGAGGAAATGCGCCGCGTGTTCGCCGGCGAGCAGCGCGCGCAACTCGACTACGCGGCCATCGTGGATCCCGTCAAGCTCCAGCCCGTGGAACGAGTCGCCAGCGGCTGCGTCGCCTTAGTCGCGGCGCGAGTCGGTCCGGCACGCCTCATCGACAATCTGATTCTCGGTCCGCCAGGAACCAGCCCTGAGATGCTCCTGCAGCTCGCCCTGACGGCACGGCCCATCGCCAGCGCCCACGCGCGCATTCCCGGTCTCGAGACCGACGTCCTGCGGCTGAAGATCGAGAACTGCCGGGACTGCGCGGCGATTATTTCGATCCGCCTCCCTCCCCGCGAATTCCTCAGCAAGTACGTCAAGCGCGATTATCCCGACCTGAATGTGGTGCGTATCGCCGTCATGGGCCGCGACGCTCCCTTGAACGCGGAGACCTTTCTTTACCACACCCCCGAACGGCAGAACCGTTTCACCGCCGCGTTGTATGAGCTCGTGGGGGTTCGAGACTTCGCCGAATTCAAGACGCGGTTTGTCCTGATGGACGCTCTCCGCTGCCACACAACCTCGCCGCATGCTCCGGAGAAAGCCTTGGGCTACTGCGCCAAGCACCTTCGCGAGGAGCTGAGACTCTTCCCCCATCTTGAGACGATTGTGGTGATGGGCGAGGACGCCGCCTTGCAGTTCCAGCGGCTCCTGTTGGGTCGCAGCGCAAAGGAGATTCGGCCGTTCGGAGATCTGCTCCGCGAGCGGGGTTGGACTCAGGAAAAGGCGCACATCGCGGCACTCAGCGACCAGCCGCTCCAGATTCTTTACTGCTACCACCCGACATTCGGCTACCAGCGCAGCCCCACCCTGGCCGCCTTGCTGAAATAGGTCTTCCCGGATCCTCGCCTTCAGCGCGTGGAGGGTGACGCGCCCGGGGGAGGAAAGTGTTTCTCGAACCACGCGATGGAGCGGTCGATCCAATCGATGACGTGGTTCGTCTCCCTCAATCCATGCCCTTCGCGCGGATAGCGCACCATAACCGTCTCAACGCCCACGTCCTTAAGGGCGATGTAATACTGCTCGGTCTCGGCGATGGGAACGTCGCTGTCGTTTTCGCCGTGCACCAGCATCGTGGGCGTATGGACCTGCGCGACGTGCTTGAGCGCAGAGCGCTCCCACAGAAGGTCCATCAGGTTGTCCTGGTGAACGAACTGCCCGAATTCCATCTCCTCATACTGGTTGTAGTAGGTCATGTAGTTGTAGCTGATCAGATTAGAAATGCCTGCTGTAGGAATCGCGGCCTTGAACATGTTCGTCTGCGTCATAAACCACATGCTGAGCTGCCCGCCGTAGCTGACGCCTTCCAGGCCCAGGCGGTCGCGGTCGATCCAGAGATATCGCCGCAGCGCCGCGCTCACACCGTAAAGCACGTCCTGCGCCTCATCCCCATTCTGGTCGCCGAAGACCGCGTCGGCGAATTTCTGGCCGTAGCCCGTCGAACCACGATAGTTCACCATGAGCGTGGCCCAACCCCGCGCCGCGTAAACTTGCGCCTTGAAGTTGAAGGCCGGACCATTCTGGCCGTGGGGACCGCCGTGAATCATAACGATCATGGGATGCTTCGAACCCGGCGTCATACCCAGTGGCTTGGTCAAGAACGCTTCCACCTCGTATTTGTTGTCGTTGCTGATGAACGTGAAGGGCTCGACTTCGGCAATTTGTTTGCCGCGCAGGACCTCGGCATTCAAATCTGTGAGCTTTCGAATCGACCTGCCCTTCTTCAGATACAACTCCGCCCCATCTGTGGGGCTTTGGAACGCGTAGGCGATCGCGCCGTCTTTTCCGACCGACCAGGCGTCGACAACTCCTCTCTCTTTGATGACTGCTTCGGGCGACCCTTCGCCGATCGGCAAGCGATAAAGGGACACGCTGCCCCGCTCCTGAACGGTGGCATAAACGGCGCGCCCATCGGGCGCCCAGGCCGGGTCACCCTGGCGGTTATCGATCGCGGCGCCGAGCTCGCGCCGGTTGCGCCCGTCTGCGTCGATCAGCCAGACGTGGTTGTCTTCCATGGTGGTCTCAAGATCGGTGAGCCCGCGCTTGGTGCCCGAATAGACAATCGTCTTGCCGTCCGGCGACCATCGCGGAACGTACTCGGCGCTTTCCGTCGCCGTCAGGCGGCGAATGGAACCATCCATGACCTTGACGGCAAAGAGGTCATAATTGAAGAACTGATCGGCGTTGGGCTCGCGGTTCGAGACGAAGGCGATTTCCTCTCCATTCGGTGACCAGTCAAGAGAATGCTCGTAATAGACGCCGTCGGTAACTTGGCGGACTTTCCGGCTCGCCACGTCCACAACAAAAATATGCTGCCGCCGGTTGTCATTGAAGTGTGAGTTCCCTTCCGCGTAGTCAGGCTTATAGAGATAGCGGGTAATGACCATCGGATCGCCGCCGGCTTCGTCCGTCTCCGGGCCGGGAGTTGTGGAGACAAAAGCAATCTTCTTGCTATCCAGAGACCAAGTCAGCATCTTGCCGGGATTCTGGGTGGGGCTGTTGGTGCCTTCGACCTCGGCAAGAGAGATCGCCTCCGAGCCATCGGGCCGCGCCACCATCAGAAATGTGCCATCTGTTTCGGACTTCAGATAGGCGATCCAGCGCCCGTCGGGGGACCACTGCGGGTCGGAACTTGTTTCCTGTACCTCGCCGAAGCGCACGGCCTTGCCCGTCTCGACTTCCATCACCCACACTTGGGAATAAGGCCGCCCGGGACCGTCGCGGTTCTCCATGGTGTAGGCGATCCGCGCGCCGTCCGGAGAGAACTCCACACCGCCGACGGACCGCAGCCGCGAGAGATCCTGACTCTCCAGGCCGCCGCCGCGCGCAACGACAGCCATGGCGAATGCCGCCATGACCACGGCGGCTCTTGCCACAACATGGAGCACGGCGCGGTTGCGCATCCTCACCTCCCCACCTCGGGCGCACCTCTGATGAGACGGGGGCCTTGAGAATCTCGACGCAGAGAGAAAACGCCGCCCGCGGTCCTCGCGTGCCAGACTTTCTGTGGCGGCCTCCGACGACGCCCTCCCGAACTCGAGGCAGCCACCGTGCACTAGGACTTCAGAGCGGCGAGCACTTCCTGGCTGTGCCCGTCCACTTTCACCTTCGGGAAAACGTGTGTGACCTTCCCTGCCGGATCGAGGATGTACGTGGTGCGGACGATTCCCCACTTCTTCATCCCGTACATCAACTTCTCCTGCCAGACGCCGTAGGCTTCCAGCATTTTGTGCGAGGTGTCGCCGGCGAGCGGGAAATTGAGCTTGTACTTATCGGAGAATTTCTTCAATTCTTCCACGGTATCGCCACTCACGCCGAGCACCACCGTTTTGACCTTGTCCAGTTCTTTTTTGGCGTCACGGAACTGGTTCGCCTCGCTCGTTCAACCCGGAGTGTCGGCCTTGGGGAAGAAGTAGAGGACGAGCGTTTTACCTTTGAAATCCTTCAGGCCCACCTTCTCGCCTGTCGCGGAGGGCAAAGCGAAATCGGGAGCTTTGTCGCCTACGTTGAGCATGGCTAAGTCCTTTCTGGGATCGTCGCCGGAACAAGCTGCAGTTCGATCCCGCCGGCGTCTGTGTTACTGACCGAGTTCCTTCTTGAGAATTTCCTGAACCAATTGCGGATTCGCCTGGCCGCGCGTGGCCTTCATCACCTGCCCCACGAACCAGCCGAACGTGGCGGTCTTGCCCCCGCGGTACTGCTCCACTTGCTTGGGATTGGCGGCCATGATCTCGCGGACGACGGCCACGATTTTCCCTGCGTCGCTAATCTGCTCGAGTCCTTTCGCCGCCATGACTTCGCGTGCCGGTTTGCCGCTCGCAAACATCTCCGTCAGGATGTCCTTCCCCATCTTGCCGGAGATCGTTCCCTGCTTGACGAGGCCGAGCAGTTCGGCGAGATGTTCGGCTGGGACGGGCGACTGCTCGATCTCTTTGCCCGCTTCTTTGAGCAAGAACGCCAATTCACTCAATACCCAGTTGGCAGACAGCTTCGCCTCGCCCGAGGCGCGAGCGACCCGCTCATAGTAGTCGGCCAGCAGCTTCGAAGAGGTCAATTGTGCGGCGTCGTGCTCGGGCAGAGCGTACTCTTGTACGAAACGCTGCTGGCGGGCTTCCGGCAGCTCCGGAAGCGACCGGCGCACTTCTTCCTTCCACTCTTCGGTAATGACCAGCGGCAGGAGGTCCGGCTCCGGAAAGTAGCGGTAGTCGTGCGCGTACTCTTTCGTCCGCATCCCGTAAGTGCGCCCCTCGCGGCTGTCGAAGAGCCGGGTCTCCTGAACGATCTCGCCGCCGGTCTCGATGACTTCAATCAGACGATCAAT
>JAIQGB010000188.1 GCA_020072905.1 Terriglobia bacterium
ATGCAGGGCGAGGCTCTGGCTTCGCTGCCGCTCACCCTGCAAGGCTTCGAGGAGGACCGGCGCTACGCCTTCGTGCAGGCGGCGTCGCGCAGTTCGTTTCCATGGCTCACGGGGCGCGAGCTGCCGGAGCTCCTCCACTACCCGACTTCGGTCGAAAAAGCGGGCACGCCTGAGGTCTCCGTAACCGTCACCACGGCGAGCGATGGCCGGTCGCGAGCGATGAGCTTCGCCGCACGCTCGAGGCGCGCTTCGGCAAATCCCTTTTCCTGCTTCGCGACCACCGCGGCTCCTATGATTTCGCACCCGTTTCGCTCATCAGCCGGCAGACAGTGGCGCGCCTGGCGGAAGAAACCGGGACGAAAGAAAACCCCTGGCGGTTTCGCCCGAACCTGGTCGTGGACTTGGAGGGCGGCGGGGCGTTCGATGTGCTAAAATGGGTGGGCCGCGTTCTGCGCCTCGGCGGGAAGGCGCGCATCGGCGTCACCGAGGTGGACGAGCGGTGCGTAATGATCACGCTCGACCCAGCGACCGGCAAGGCCAGCCCGGGCATTCTCAAGTGCGTCGTCCAGCAGCACAACAAGTGCGCCGGAGTTTACGCCACGGTCCTCACACCCGGCGAAGTGCGCGCGGGCGACAGTGTGGCGTTGGAGGCTTGAGCGCTGCGGTTGGCCGGACCGAACCCCCCGGTGTGGAGCCCGCGTGCTTCTGACACCAAACTCCGCATCAACTCTTCCCCCTTTCTACACCGGTGGGGAGCCGCCGAAGTTTTCTTCGGCTAGAGGACTCGTCTGCACTGCTCGATAGAAGATGACGTGGCGTCGGGTTACGAGATTGTGGCTCTTCGGGCCACGCCACAAGGAAGATTGGATGTCCTCGCTCCGCTCACCTGAAGTGAACTCTGTTCCGAGGAGACTCCGCAAATTGTTCAACTAATATTATGATCAAAGAAGAGAAGACGATGGTCGACCCGAGGATTTCGGAGTGGATGACCGTGAGCGAGCCGTCACTAAAAGGGAGGTTTTTCGCGATGAGGAAGCAAATGGTCGGACTTCTGACATTGTCGCTCGTATGCGCTGCCGGCAACGCGCAGACTACGCCCCCCGCTAACACAAGTACAACCGAAAGCACCGTCGTCAGACAACTTAACAATGTCCGCTTCGCCAGCCAATTTGCCGGCGTGGACGCCGGAGCGAAGATTCAGGCCGCACAGGACGATCTACCTTCCACGGGCGGGATCATCTTCGCCGACTTTGAGGGTAACCAGACGATCTCGGCGCTCCACATCACCAAGCCAGTGGAGATCATCTTCGGCGGGGCAACATTCACGGTTACAAGTACGATCAATTTAACGGATCTGCCCAACGGGCCGGTGGTGATCCGTGGCATTGGACGAGGGCAGAACGCCAGGGGCACACAATTCAAGGGCGAGACTGGAGGTGTTCTGTTCGATCTCACTGGCGCACAGTACGTAACCTTTGAGAACATTGGAGTCACCGAGGGAAGCCGCAACAGGTCGACGGTGGCGTTCCTTTTCGCCCGCTCGGCCACGTCTGGCTACTGCCAATTCAATGTCCTGCGCAACGTCATGGTCTTGATGTTCACCAATCCATCGGCCAACGGTGGGCATGGTTCGGTAGCGGTCTATAACAACGCCGCGGAGCATTTCGTTGTGGAGAACTCTTATCTGTACGCCGACAATCCGCTAGTCATCACGGGGAGCAACGACCTAGGCATCGCGTCGGCTCTGACGACCCACGGCACCGCCACCACCTCGACCGGTGAAATGACCGTGTCGGGGCCTACAGCGCTGGAAGTCGCGAAAAATGGTATCGGCTATCCATTGTACATTGAGGCCGCTCAAGATATCAACTTGCAGCAAGCGTATATGGTTTCTTGGGGTTCGATTAACAATGACTTCGCCATGCGCCTCAAGAAAGTGCGAAGTTTGACAGTGAACGCCCACATCGAGGGAGTGTCACGGGCCGCGACGATATCGGGATTCCTCCAAGAATCCAAGCTCCATCTTACCTCTAACCGTCCCACGACTACCTCGATGATCTACCTCGACACTCCCAACACTTACATCGACAAGTCGGAAATCCAAGCCTATCCGCAAAGCACGACGACTGACATGTTTGCCGGAATCGACAGGACTGTCCAGGTCCGCCATTCCTTGGTCTGGCTGGAGGCTAATCGCGGCCAGGAAAGGGGGTTGTCCAACGCGGCATTCCCCGGCACCCTCTTCATCACAGACAACGGAGTGGGGATCGGGGGAACTCCTTCGGCGACCGACGCGACCTCGAACAAATACAGCTTCTACGCCGAAGTCGGTGCGGGCAAGGCAGTCCTGTCCGATGGGGTAACGGTGGGAGGGATGACCGGTCCAACCTGGACTTCCGGCACGGGGGCAAAGTCGGGCCCCTGCTCGCCGACCGGGTCGCTATTCACCCGCACCGATGGCGGCGCCGGCAGCACTCTCTACGTGTGCGAGCGCGGAACCTGGGCGGCAAAATGATGTAGCTCGAAGCCGAACATTCCGCAACCTACAACAGAGCATCGCGGGGACTCCCGCCGCGCATCAGATGTTGTAAAGGTTCGCGACGTATTTGCCGTAGCCGTTGTAGAGGCGGGTGGGAATAATTTCGCCGGTCTCGACCAGTTGTTCGCGCGCCTGTGACCAGCGCGGGTGGGGCTTGTTGGGGTTAATGTTAGCCTCGAAGTCGTATTCGTTGGGGACGGCCTGGTGCCAAAAGGTAGGCGGCTCCTTCTCCACGAACTCGAATCGCGTAATCGCCTTGATACTCTTGAACCCGTATTTCCAAGGAGTATGGATGCGAATGGGCGCACCGTTCTGGTTGGGCAGAACCTTCCCGTATATGCCCACGACCATAAAGGCCAGCTCGTTGGTGGCCTCTTCCATCGTCAAGCCCTCATGGTACGGCCAGTAGCCCGACCAGGGCCCCTCGACTCGCTGTTGCGGAGCCTCCCCGGGACGGAAGAAGCTCACCATGCGCACGAACCGGGCCTTCGACGTCGGCTTGGCCCACTCGACGAGTTTCTTCATCGGGAAGCCGATGAAGGGCACGATCACCACCCAACGCTCCACGCAGCGGTGGCGGTAGACGCGCTCCTCCAGCGTCATCTGCTTGATGAGTTCGTCCACGTCGATCTTGCGCGGCTTTTCCACTTGACCCTTGAATTCGATCTGCCAGGGCCGAGCCACGAAATCCTGAGCCTCTTTCCAAACTTGGTCTTTAGCTTCCGTGAACTCGTAGTAGTTGTTGTATCGGGTGGCCGCTTGCTCCGAGGAAATGGGGCGGTCCACTTTGTACTCGGGATTGCGTGGAGCCGTCAGGGGAGCCAGCGCGGGCTTCGCGTTCCCTTTCCCGCCCGGCAGCGCGAGCGCCTTCTCCCCGGGCAAAATCAGCCCGCCGATTCCCACCGCAGCGGCTGCGCTGGCGCGCGTTAGGAACTTCCGCCGGTTGAGGTAAACGTCCTCCGGCGTCACTTCGCGTTCAGGGATCTCCCATCCCCTGGGAACTTTGATAAGCATGTCGTCCTCGCCCTGAGTCAGAGGCAGCTATTCTACCACCGAAATGCCCTCGGCCTTCCGCCCCGGGCGACGGGCCGTGCGGGTCTGCCCAACGGCGCCCACCGTTTCCGTCCGCAAATCTCCCTGCTCTTCTCGCCGCAACTCTCAACCGGCAGCGGGCCGCTAGCCGGTAGACGACGGCAGTTGAAGCGTCAGCGGTTGCTCCAGGCGGAACTCCAGCAAGGTTTCACTCGGCACCCGCACCTGTTCGCCGTGGGTCAATACCTGGACGGCGGTCCCGGCGCCGGCGCCCACTCCTGCTCCAATGGCCGCCCCCTTGCCGCCGCCGGCGATGGCGCCGATGATGGCTCCCAGCGCCGCGCCGCCCCCGACCTTCTTTGCACTATCCGAGGTACGGGAACTACCCGCCGTCTGATAATCTCCAGTGATAATCGGGTGGGCGACGCCGTTGATCAGGATATCGGTCAGCTCGAGTTTCAGCTCGCTTCGGCCGGTCATTTGGCCGGCTTGCTTGGTGTCCGCCAGACGCCCGTAAACGTCCGTGCCCTTGCGCGCCGCCACGGTCCCGCCCACGACCAGGTCTTCGTCCAGGCTGGCCGCGAAACGGTCGCCAACGCGGTTCCGCTGGGAATCCACACCATCAATCATCCGCACCCGCAGATACGTGCCGGCGGGAACGGTCACCGAGTCTGTCGCCGGCGCGGACGGTGTCGCCGACGCCGGAGCCGCAGCCAGGGCGGAGGGCTGCGCCGAGGGCGCGGCCTGCGGAGCGGGCTGTGAAGCCGGGGTTGACGTCCCCACGCTGGCCTCACCGAAGGTCAGGGCGAGGACATCCGCGACCCGATAAACTTCGATGTTGCCCTGCACCTGGAAGCGCAGGGTGTCCTGCGTGCCGCCCAGGTATTTGCCCTGGAGCAGTCGCCCATCCTTGAGTTCCAGCGTGTCCGCCCACGCCGTGGCGGAGAGGAGTATCACCGCCGTTGCCGCCAGAAGAACCTTTCGCGCTAAGGATCGTTTCACGTTTCATCCTCCAGTATGGTTTCGCCCCAGGCTCACGCCCCGTCGAACCAGGCGCGAGCCATTCGTCGCCCGATGCATTCCAACTCATATCGTTTGATGCAGTTTCCCAACCATCGGTTAGGCAGACCGAACAAGCCTCTTGCCGATCATCTGAGCGTCGAAGGGCGTCGCAACATGCTTGCTCCACCTTCACGCCTCCACCGCAGACAGAGTTCGGCGTAGCTACGCGGCCGAGTCCCAGCTCTCGGTTGTCGGCTCTTTGTCCTTTGTCCTTCGTCCTTCCGCTCAACTCCCTACATCCTACTTCCTACTCGCTATCTCCGCACTACAGTTTCATTGCTTGACTCTGCCGCGCCACTGACTTATAAGAGCCCCAGACGCGAACCCTCGCCCAATGTTGCCATCATGAAAATGCGACCCCGTCGTGTCATTTTGCTGGGCTTCTTGTTGTGTGTTGGAGTGCTGATTGGATTCATGGTGTATTCCGGGGGCAGGAGGCCGGAACGGAAACCGGCCAAGAGTCTCGTTCACTCACCGGGCAACACGACCTACTACGTCGACAGCGCGCGCGGCAACGACCAGCGTGACGGCACGACGCCGGAGAATGCCTGGAGAACTCTCGACCGCGCGAACGGCGTGCTCTTCGCGGCGGGCGACAAGCTTCTGCTCAAAGCCGGCAGCCAATTCTCAGGCCAGCTCGCTCCCTGGGGTTCGGGGAAGGGCGGCGCCCCCATCGTCATCGACCAGTACGGCGACGGCGGGAAGCCTCGCATTGACGCCGGAGGGCGCTTCCCCGAAGCGCTGCTGCTTGAAAATCAGGAATACTGGGAGGTCAACAATCTCGAACTGACCAACCAAGGCTGGCTGCGGCGAGGTTTCCGTTACGGCGCGCGCGTTGCGGCGTGGGACTTCGGGACGATGCGGCACATCCATCTGAAGAATCTCTTCATCCACGATGTCAACGCGACGGTGCGCAAGGGGCGCTCCGAGGGTCACGGAATTCTGTGGGAAAGCGGCGGGAAGAAGAAACCCAGCCGCTTCGACGACCTGCTGATCGAAGACTGCCATCTTCTCCGCACCGACCGCAACGGGATTTGCGGCTCCAGCGGAAACTCCGACCGGCAGAACTGGTTTCCCAGCCTGCACGTGGTCATTCGGCGCAACCTCCTGGAAGACATCGGCGGCGACGGGATCAAGCCCTTTGGCTGCGACGGCGTTCTGGTCGAGCACAATCGGCTTGACGGCTCAAGCCGGCGCGCCCCGGATTATTCCGCCGGCATCTGGCCGTGGAGTTGCGACAACGCGGTTTTCCAGTTCAACGAGGTCAGCGGCGTGCATGGCACGCGCGACGGGCAGGCGTTCGATTCGGATGGGAATTGCCGCAACGCCGTCTACCAGTACAACTACAGCCACGACAACGACGGCGGGTTCATGCTGATTTGCGACGACGGCGGCTGGACCGCGCCCGAAAGCGTCGGCAACGTGCACACCGTAGTTCGCTACAACATCAGCCAGAACGACGGCGCGCGGACCTTCCACCTGACCGGGCCCGTGAAGGACGTGTGGATCTACAACAACGTTTGCTTTGTCGGGCCGGGGCTCGACATTCCGCTGTTCCTTTTTACCGACTACCGCGGCTGGGCGGACGGCGTCCATGTGGCGAACAACATCTTTTACGCCGCGGGCACAGGCCGCTACGGCCAGGGCGTAAGCCGGCATTGGAACGGTTCCTACGAATCGGCGCCGGGATTCGGAGAGGCCACCAACATCCGGTTCGAGGGCAACGTCTACTTCGGCAACCATGTGAACGCGCCACCGGACTCGAAGGCCACGCGGGCCGATCCACTGCTTATCAATCCAGGCAATGGCAAGACAGGGTTTGATTCACTGGATGGCTACAAGCTCCGGGACGGCTCGCCGTGCGTCCGCGCGGGAGTGCCGGTCCCGGACAACGGCGGCCGCGACTTCTGGGGGAATAAAGTTCCTCAGGGCGGGAAGCCCGCCATCGGCGCGCATGAAAAGGAATGAGCGGTGCAATGCAGAGCCGCAGAGTCTCTGAAGGCGAGACTCTGCGCTACCCCGCTTGCTTCTCCGGCGACCCTGCATAGTCAGGGTGCACGGCGGCGCCGGCCTCTTGACAAGCCCTGCCCGGATGCTACACTCAAGGCGAACTAATTGATTAGTTCAACGAGATACCTAAAGGAGGGATTCGCCATTCCAGCACCCAAAACAATGACCAAAATCGTACCGGCTCTGACCGCCCGGACCCAGTTTGGGCAGATCCTGAGGCGGGTCAAGAAGAATCAAGAGCGGTTTGTGGTCGACCGGCGCGGGGAGCCGCAAGCCGTAATCATGGGCGTCGAGGACTACCTCAGGAACTTCGTGAAGCAACCGGCGGCCCTGGCCGCGCTGCAACGCGAGGCGAAAACCAAGCGACTCCATCAGCTTTCCCTGCGGGAAATCAATTTGGAGATTGGCCGGTATCGCCGGGAACGACGCCGTGCGGGTCGTTAAAGCGGTCCTGGATACGAACGTTGTTGTCTCCGCCCATCTGAAAGGCGAAGGGCAGGAAGCCCTGATCCTTGAGCTAGCGCTTTCCGGCAGGGTCCAACTGGTCGTCTCGGAAGCACTTCTGGAAGAATACGTGGGCGTGCTGCACAGACCGCGCTTCGACTTGGACCCCGTCAAGATCGAACGGTCCATCCAGGCGATTCGAAAGGCCGCCCTTCTCGTCCAACCGCACAAGCGGCTTCACATTACCCGCGATCCTGACGATAACAAGGTTCTTGAATGTGCTTTGGAGGCAGGCGCAGAATATGTCGTTACGGGCAATACGCGTCACTTCCTGAAGCTTTTTCAGAACGTGAAGGTAATTCCATCACGCCAATTCCTTGAAATCCTCGCCACTCTTCTGGAGTAGCAGTCCAGCGGAGACGGCCAATCTGTTCTTCAAGCTACTGGAGCGCTCTGTGCTACCGCTACCGCACGCGGCGGAGCCAGCACTCCCGGAAACTGCGGACCTGTTGGCCGTAGAAATCGGCGATAAGGATTCCGGCCAGCTCGCGCCCCTCGCCGCTCGGCCGATACTTATATTTGCACGTCCACTCGGCGACCAGCGAGTAGCGATGATGAAGGGAATTCTTCACATCGAAATGAATATCTTCCTGGGCATGGGTCGCCGCCTCCCAATAGACGCGGATGGCTTCGCGGCCGACGATGGGCGCTCCGAAGGGGTTCTCCCAATAGTGTGCATCCCGAGTGAACAGGCTGGCGGCCAAGTCCGCATTGCGGGTCTCCCAGGCCTCCTGATAGCGCGCCAGGAATCTCCGGGCCGTCGCCTCCTGCACTTCGCGCATCTGCCGGGCGCCCGCCGCCGGCTTCTTCCCCTTCTCTGATCTGCCCGCCATCACCCACCCCCTTTCAGCAGCAGGTAGCGCATGATTCGTCTTCCAAATCTTGCGGCCTTTCCTTGCCGAAAACCGCGGCCACAAGTCCAGGAAGCGGCACTTGCGCTACACGTTCCGCCCATTCTGCACCCGCAGGCCGGGAACAACAAGCCCTCAGTCACACCT
>JAIQGB010000189.1 GCA_020072905.1 Terriglobia bacterium
AAATGGCCAATCCGCGCTGCGCCGACGGGGAGAGCGCGCTCGTGTCGCCGGCCTGGAATCGGTCGAATGCCGAGTTGCCGCTGAGCAGCGTGCGCTCAAAGGAGGCGATGGCCTGGGCCACGCGCTGCGGAGTGATCTCCTCGCTGCCAAAGGCCTTCTTGAACTCGGCCTTGTAGCCTATGATCTTGTTCAGGGCGCCGGTCATCCCGTGGAGCGTATTGGCCATCTCGATGGGATTCTGGACAGGGCCGAGCGCCTGATCCTCGAGCGAAGCGGCGCGGCCGTCCCAGAACTGCGCCTTGCTGTAAAGGCGGTTCAGGACGGTCGGGCAATTGCGGTTGCCGATCTGGCCCTGGAAGCCCGCGGCGACCGGCGCGCCGTTGGAAAAGCCGAAGGTTGGGTGATGACAGGTTGCGCAGGAGATATTCCCATCCACGGAAAGCCGCGGGTCGAAGTAGAGCTTCTTTCCCAGTTCGATCTTTTCGGGGGTGAGGGGATTGTCAGCAGGAATCCACTTGGAGACTTCGGGGTCGAGTCCCAGTGGCACTTTGAGGAGCGCCGACCCGGCGGGTTTCTTGCTAGCGCCGAGGATCGCTGCGCTCACGAGCGATAGAGCGAGAATCAGCACAGTCAAGGCGAATTTCGCGCTTCGTGTAAGCATGAAGACTCCTTCGAACCATGGGTCTGAAACGTCCGGACGAAGCGAGGGAATTCGGGCGCGCACCCAGAGTGTGCCCCGTCAAAAGCGGCAAAGACAGGAGAATTTCACGAACAATCCCGCGGCGGGGAACTCAGACCCGCACGCGCGGTCGAGTCATGTCCACTGCTGAATCACGTCCGGCGAGGAGGCTCGGGTAGAAAAGCAGCTTACTGCACCTGGAGCGGCAGAGCAAGCCTTCTCGATCCTCCATCGTGTCTCTCCTAAACCCCCGAAAACTGTTGACGTGCGTTCACGCGCGAGCTTGGTAGAATGACACAGCTCCTGGTTGGGTCGACGCCATGCAGCTTGAGTTTCTGGAAGCGCTCGAAGAGGATTGGAAGCCCGTTTCGAAGCCCGCCCTGATCGGTTGGCTGGCCTTCTACGGTTTGTTTCTTCTTTACGCCCTCCAGGCGCGCGGCGGCTTCCTGCTGATTGACAATGTCAACCTGGTCGTCCACGAAGGCGGCCACCTGCTTTTCCGCTGGCTGGGTTCGACCCTGGGACTCTGGGGAGGAACGCTGCTCGAACTGATAGTGCCCTTTGCCCTGGCCCTCTACTTCACGTTTCAGCGGCAGACGGCGGCGACCGCCTTTGCGGCTTTCTTCTTCTTCGAGAATTTCCTCTACATCGCAACGTATATGGCTGATGCGCGCTCGCAGGGCCTGCCCCTGGTCACCGTGGGCGACGCCGAGTTCGGCGGGCACGACTGGTTCAGGATCTTCTCCAGCTTGGGGCTGCTGCAATATGACCGGGCGATCGGCGGCACGGTGCGCGTGCTGGGCTGGCTAGGAATGCTCGCAACCGTCGGCTGGCTGCTCTATCGCGCCAGAACCGCCCCGCCAACAACTCATCATCTGTAGCGGCGGCCCGTGACCGCCGTTTCACGCTCCTCCACCGGCACTCAGAGGGCGTCGCGACAGTGTGCCCTCTATACCTTGGGGGCAGACTGTGATGTGGATTCGCTTTCCGCTGCGTGGTGGGCATAACGGTGGCGGACGACGACCAGGTAATGAACTCCCGAGGCCACCGTGATACCCGCGGCGAGGTAGATGCAGATTTGGAGCACCAGGCCGCTCGCCAGCGGAATCCCCGCCTGATGTCCCACGGCGAAAAAGATCGTGATGACCTGCAGGGTTGTCGAGGCTTTCCCCAGAATGGTGGGGCGGAAGGGCCGATAACCGGCCACCAGGCTGATCAGCGCCGCGGTCATGACGATCGCCACGTCGCGGCTGAGCACGAGAATGGTGAGCCACCAGGGGAGCACCTCGCGGAAGGCCAGCACTAGATACGCGGTGGTCATCAGGAGCTTATCCGCGATGGGGTCGAGGGCCACCCCGAGCGGCGACTCTTGGTGCAATATGCGCGCCACCGTGCCGTCCACCACGTCCGAAACCGCCGCCAGCGCCAGCACCCCGAGCGCCCAGCCGTAGTTGCGGTCGATGACCAGGATGGCAAACACCGGAACAAACACCAGCCGCAGGATGGTGATCTGATTGGCAGGAGTCAGCACGCGGGAGGACATGTTCTCGAAACCACTATAGCGACCCGGTTTCGAACCTGTCAAACAAGGGGAAAGAGTTGTCGGCGGCCAGCCGCCGATCCGCAGTGGCTAACCCGCAGACTCCAGTTCGATCCCGAGATACTCCTGAATCGTCACACCCACCTTGGCACGGAACCGATCCGAGAGTGAAGGCAGGGTGCCGCTCGGCTCATCGCAGGCGATCCGCTCGACGCGGTGAAGGGGATAGAACACCGTGGCCATGCCCACCGTGGTTTCCTCATGGTCGAGGATCTGTCGCACCAGATCGTCAAAGGAATCGAGCTCGATGCCGCGCACGGTCACGCCAGCGGCGCCCAGGGCCAGCAATTGGCCCCAGATTTTTTCCTTCGGCGCGGCCAGACTCACGATCACGATGCTGTTGATTTCCATCGAGTCATCGCCTGTCCTCGGTGAACCGTTCTACCGCGCTCCCCCTAGCTGCAAGAGCCTTCGGGCCACGAGGATGTTCCATATCAATAAAAGTACGACAGAAAAGGTCGAAATGACGATGCCGATCGTTGGCACAAAAATGCCAGAGTCGAGAACACTCGATATAATACGTATGTAGGCAGTTAATTTACTGAAGTTAGTGCTCCGCAGCATGACAACCGAGATGATCAGACCGGAAAGGGACCCGAGGACGTAACTCACCAGGAAAGTCGTGCCATGGAAGATCGCAAGCATCGCCTCGCCTGCTGCCAAGAAGACGGATCTCTGCGCATCGGTTGCCGCGGCCGCGTATTGGTTGCTGAGGTAAAGCATGTCGAAGGCGGGCCTCGCGGCGAAGAGGGCCACAACCCCTACGAGGCTAAGGGCGATATAGATGGCCGTGAAAGATTGATTGGTTCGCCGAAGGGCAATGTAGAGGGCGAGAGACATCGGGATGGAAAGAGCGCCGTAGATAATAAACAAGAATTCAAAAGATAGGAGTCCCAAGAGCTTATTCTTCTGAAATAGGGTGAACCAGCCGATGACGGTGCTCGGCGGCGGCGAGACGATAAAGACGATGAGCTGGAGCGGGATGATTATTGCCATGATCAGCGCGGCTACGCCGCCGGTTTTGTAGAGCCAATACCAGTGGGGATCTACTGTCTCGGCATCAGCAATCTGATTTACTTTCATTTGCGACATAGGGTTATCCGTGTATTTTGGGGAGCGCAACTCTTAGCACCGCAGTTGAATGGGGGGCGTTTCCCCTGCAGGAAGGCGGCCCGACCCGCCGCGGACCACGGCCTTTCCATCATCAATCGTCAATTCTCCCCCACCTGATAGGCGTGCACGTCCGGGTCGATGATCAGCTTGGGCTCCGTCGCCCGCTCGACGGCCTCGACGGTAGTTCCCGGGCCAAGCTCCTTGAGCACCAGCCCCGCAGCCGTCACGTCGATGACCGCGAGCTCGGTGATGATGGTGTGGACGACGCCCGCGCCCGTCAGCGGTAGCGTGCAGCGCTTCAGGATCTTCGGCCTGCCGTCGCGCGTGGTGTGTTCCATGGTGACGATGACGCGCCGCGCCGCCGCCACCAGGTCCATCGCGCCGCCCATACCCTTCACCATTTTGCCGGGGATCATCCAATTGGCAAGGTTGCCCTCCTCATCCACTTCCATCGCGCCGAGGATGGTCAGGTCGATGTGCCCGCCGCGAATCATGGCGAAGGATTGCGCGCTGTCGAAGTAGGCGCAGCCGGGAATCTCCGAGATCGTCTCCTTGCCGGCGTTCACGAGGTCCGGGTCTTCCTCGCCTTCGAGCGGATACGGCCCCACGCCCAGCATCCCGTTCTCCGACTGCAGCACCACTTCGATCCCCGCCGGAATGTAGTTTGCCACCAGCGTCGGCATGCCGATGCCCAGGTTGACGTAGTAGCCGTCTTTCACTTCCTGCGCCGCGCGGCGCACGATGATTTCGCGCTTGTCCATCACGTTCGCTTTCTCGTTGTCCTGCGTTCGATCCGTTTCGCGTAATGCGGGCCCTGGATGATGCGCTTGACGTAGATCCCCTGCGTGACGATCGCTTCCGGGTCGAGTGCGCCGAGCTCTACGATCTCTTCCACCTCCGCAATAGTAACTCGGGCCGCGGTGGCCATCAGGGGATTGAAGTTCCGCGCCGTCTTGCGATAGATGAGGTTTCCCCAGCGGTCGCCTTTCCAGGCTTTCACCAAGGCGAAGTCGGCCTTAAGCGCATGTTCGAGCAGATACGGCCGGCCATCGAACTCGCGCACCTCTTTGCCGCGCGCCACGAGCGTCCCCACGCCCGTCGGCGTGTAGAAGGCGGGAATACCCGCCCCGCCCGCCCGAATGCGCTCGGAGAAGGAACCCTGCGGTATCAAATCGGCCTCCAGCTCGCCCTTCATCACCAACTCTTCATAGAGCTTGTTGTCGCCGATGTAGGTGCCGATGATTTTCCGAATCTGGCCGTTTTCCAGCCAGCGGCCCACGCCGAAGCCTTCCACGCCCGCGTTGTTGCTGATTACCGTGAGGTTGCGCACACCCTTGGCGCGCACCGCTTCGATCAGATTCTCGGGGATGCCGCACAGGCCGAAGCCGCCCGCCATGATGGTCGCGCCATCGGGGATGTCGGCGACGGCCGCTTCAGCGCTGGGGAACGTCTTATTCACTGAGCCTCGTCCGCATGCTTCGGGGTTCTCAGGTCGCGGCGCCCGGCAGCGTACCCGCCTGGCGCTCGGCGATTTCAGACCGCCGCTCGAACCAGGCGCTACTTGAGTTCGCGGAGCTTCTCGCGCAGTTTTAGCGCCTGCCGGAAATCGCGCTCGAGTTCGCGGCCGCTGAGGTGCAGCTTCATCGCTTCGAGTTTCTCGATCAGCGATTCGAGCGCCGACTGGATATTCTCAATGTTTGTGAGGCAAATGTCACGCCAGAGATTGTAGGGGCTCTCGGCCAGCCGCGTGACATCGCGAAATCCCGAGGCGGCGAGCTCGAGCGGCAGGAAATCCTCTGCGCCCTGTTCGGCAATCATCCCGGCAAGGCCCGTGGAAACAAGCTGCGGCAGGTGGGAAAGGAACGCCATCGCGCGGTCGTGCGTGGAAGCCTCGGTGACAAAGGGTTTGGCGCCAAGTTTCTCCACGAGCGCGGAGAACGCCTGGACGCGCTCGTCCCCCAGGTGATTGGGCAGAAGCGGGGTAAGGACGTAACGCGCGTCCTCGAACAGCGCCGCGCTGGCGTTCTCGAGCCCGGAACGCTCCTTCCCCGCCAGCGGATGCCCGCCGAGGAAGAGCGGCTCGTCGCCAAAAATCTCGCGGGCGCGCTGGCAGATCAGGCGCTTCGTGCTGCCCACGTCGGTGACGAGAGCGCGCGGCGAGGCAGCAACTTTGAGTTGTGGCAGGAGATCGAGAATCGCGCCCACGGGCGTGGCGAGGATGATCAGGTCCGCGTCCCGCGCCGCGGCCAAGGGATCGGCTGACCCTTCATCCACAACTCCCACGGCGAGCGCCCGCTCGAGCACCTCCGGCCGGTCTGAGCCCACCCGGCGGACTTTGACGCCGCGCTCCTTCAGCGCCAAGCCCCACGAGCCGCCGATGAGCCCAAGACCGATGATGGTGATACGGCGAAGCTGGGTTTCCACAGTCAACAAGAAGAAAGAAGTCAGAAGTCAGGAGTCAGAAGGAAGAAGCACACCTTCGCAGCCACCTCGGCTGGAACGGAGTTTTCTACTTCATCCTTCATCCTTCACACTTCACACTTGACTCACAGTCCGCGATCCTAGATCGTCCTTCCCACCGCCGGGGCGATCATGCGCAATTCCTTCATCAACTGTTCGAACTGGTCGGGGTAGAGTGACTGCGCGCCGTCGCTCAGGGCCTTTCCCGGATCGTGATGGACTTCGATGAGCAGCCCGTCGGCCCCCGCCGCCACCGCCGCCCGCGCCATCGGCGACACCTTGTCGCGCCGCCCCGTGCCGTGCGAGGGATCGGCGATAATCGGCAGGTGCGAGAGTTTCTTGACGACGGGGATTGCCGAAACATCCAGCGTATTGCGCGTGTAACTTTCGAAGGTGCGTATGCCGCGCTCGCAGAGGATGACGTTGTAGTTCCCGCCCGACATGATGTATTCGGCCGAGAGCAGCAGTTCCTCGATGGTCGCCGAAATGCCGCGCTTGAGCAGGACGGGCTTCGCGACCTTGCCGAGCTCCTTGAGCAAGTAGAAGTTCTGCATGTTGCGCGCCCCCACCTGGAGCACATCGACGTAATCGAGCATCATCGAGATTTGCGTCTGGTCCATCACCTCGGAGACGACCAGCAGCCCGTGCTGATCCGCGGCGCGGCGCATCAGTTCCAGCCCCTTCTGGCCCAGACCCTGGAAGGTATACGGCGAGGTGCGCGGCTTGAACGCTCCGCCCCGCAGGACCTTCACGCCCAGGCTTGCCACTTGCGCGGCGATGGTTTCAATCTGCTCGGCGCTTTCGATGCTGCACGGCCCGGCCATCATCACGACCTGCGGGCCGCCGACGGACACGCCCTTGCCGATCGGGACGACGGATCCTTCCGGACGGAAGTGCCGGCTGGCCAGCTTGTAGGGCGCCGAGATGCGCAGAACCTCCGAGACGCCCTCCACGAGCTCGATATCGCGGGTATCGAACTCCACTTTGGCGCCAACGGCGCCGAGCACGGTGTAGCGCGCGCCCGTCGAGCGGTGGATATCGAATCCCATGTCCATCAGCCGGTTGATGACGCGCTGGATCTGCTCTTCCGTCGCGCCTTCCTGCATCACCACAACCATGAGGGTCACTCCTTCGTGTGTAACGCGCCGCCTTCCATCGAGTGGCGCTCCAGGGCGCGGGCTTCAGCAATGATGCGCTCGAAGAGCCGGCGGATGGCCGCGTCGTCCAGCGGCCCGTGGTTCGACTTCACCACGTTGCGGAGGATCTCCGCCTCGCGCTCCGGCTGCCAGGCCGGCTGGCTGAGCTGCTTCTTCAGGTGGCCGATTTCCACCGCGCAGCCCGAGCGCTCGTTGAGCAGCCGGACGAGCTGCTGGTCGATTTCGTCAATGCGCTTTCGCCATCCATCCAGATCGTTCATGCGGGACTGCTCCCTGTTCCTTCCTTAAGCCAGCGGACGAACTGCTCGATCGCCGCCGCCCCGCCGGAAGGATAGCGTTCTTCGATGGTATGCACCACGGCGCTGCCCACCACCGCCGCATCGGCCAGCGCCTGCACTTCGCGCACCTGCTCGGGCCGGGAGATGCCGAAACCGACGGCGAGCGGCAGAGACGTAACACGGCGCGCACGGTCTACGAGCGTGCGGGTACTCGCCGCCAGCTCAGCCCGCTCTCCCGTAACGCCGGTGCGCGAGATCAAATAGAGGAACCCGGTCGAAGATCGCGCCGCCAGTTCCAGCCGCTCGTCCGTCGACGTCGGAGCGGCGAGGAAGATCGTGTCGAGGTGGTGAGCGCGCATCACACCCCCATAATTCCCAGCCTCCTCGGGCGTCAGGTCCACGACCAATGCGCCGTCCGCGCCGGCTTGCGCGGCCTCCCGCGCGAACTTTTCCAGGCCGAACTGCAGCACCGGGTTGAAATAGGTAAAAAGGATGAGGGGCGCCCGCAGCGTGTCTCGCCAGCGCGGTAGGTGCTCGAGGATTTTCCTGAGCGTCGCGCCCGCGCGTAGGGCCCGTTCCGAGGCGCGCTGGATGACCGGGCCGTCGGCGAGGGGATCCGAGAACGGCACGCCCAGCTCGATGAGGTCCGCGCCACCGCGCTCGATGGCGGCGAGCAGTTCGCCCGTCGCCTCGAGCGACGGATCGCCTGCCGTCAGGTAAACGACCAAACCCTTCGCCTGCCGCTCGCGCAGCTCGCGAAACCGGGCCTCAATTCGAGATGTAGCGACAGCCGTCATCATCGAGATTTTGGATTTGCGATTTTGGATTTTGGATTGGCCAACTGCTTGAGTCCCTCGCCGCTTCGAGCGCTTCCGCGTCGCTCACGTGACAGTATTTGACGCGCCCCTGCCGATAGAGCGCCGAATGCTCGGGCCCGACGGCGGGATAGTCCAGCCCCGCCGAAACCGAGTGTGTGTTGGCGATCAGTCCGTCCGGCGTTTGCAGCACATAGGTATAAGTGCCGTGCAGGACGCCGGGCTTGCCGCCGGCGAAGCGCGCGGCGTGTTCACCGAGCGTGAGCGAGCGGCCGCCCGCCTCCACGCCCACCATCTTCACCTCACGGTCGGGGATGAAATCGTAGAACAGTCCGATCGAATTGCTTCCGCCCCCCACGCACGCGACCAGCAGGTTGGGGAGCCGACGCGTCCGGGTCAGAATCTGCTCCCGCGCCTCCTGGCCGATGATCCGCTGGAATTCCCGCACCATGAGCGGATAAGGGTGCGGACCAAGCACCGAACCCAACAGATAATGGGTGTTCGTGACGTTGGTCACCCAGTCGCGCATGGCCTCGTTGATGGCGTCCTTCAGAGTCTTCGAGCCGGACGCCACGCCCACGACCTCTGCGCCGAGCAGGCGCATACGAAAGACGTTGGGCGCCTGGCGGGCCATGTCCTCTTCGCCCATGTAGACGGTGCAGTCCATGCCGAGAAACGCCGCCACCGTGGCGGTGGCCACGCCGTGCTGCCCCGCGCCGGTCTCGGCCACCAGGCGGGTCTTGCCCAGTCGCCGGGCGAGCAACCCCTGGCCCAAACAGTTGTTGATTTTGTGCGCGCCGGTGTGCAGCAGGTCTTCACGCTTGAGATAAATCTGCGCGCCGCCCAGGTGCTCGGTCAGACGGCGGGCGTGAAAGAGCGGCGTCGGCCGCCCCGCGAAGTGTCTTAGGAGGTGGTCGAGCTCGGCCTGAAATTTCGGGTCGCGACGCGCCGCCTCGAACGCCTCGGTGAGCTGTTCGATGGGATGCATCAAGGTCTCAGGCACAAACCGCCCGCCGAACTCGCCATAACGCCCGCGGGCGTCGGGCCAGCTTTCCGTTCTCGATACCTCGCTCGCTCTGTTCATGTTGCTCAGGTAAGGTCCGGCTGCGCTCAGGAACCGAAGAATTGAATCATTGATCCATCGGTTCATTGACTCATTGCAGGGAAGAATCAACGCCGCTCGTTGGTGCAATGATTCAATGAATCAATCTTCTCAGCCTGCTTCCTCGACCGCCGCGAAAAACGCCTGCAGCTTGGCCGCGTCCTTCACGCCCGGCGCAGACTCGACCCCGCTCGCCACATCCACGGCATAGGGGCGAGCCTCGCGAATCGCTCGTCCCACGTTCTCGGGTGTGAGTCCTCCCGCCAGGATAATAGTACCGTAACGCCTCGCTTCTCGCGCCAGACTCCAATCAAACGTCCTTCCGGTGCCGCCCAGCATTTGGGGGTCGAGCGCATCGAGCAAAAACGCACTCGCCTTGATGCGGCTGATTTCTTCGGGGCTGAAATCATCGCCCACCGGCACCGCCAGAATAACGGGGTATCCACCCAGCGGGCCATTTATGGCCGGTAATTCCGGCCCGCGAAGCTGGACCGCGGCCACGCCAGCTTCTCGCGCCACTCCCAGGATGTGCTCACCGCTCGCTTCATTCGCGAAGACGCCCACCGGCATGACGAATGGCGGGAGTTCGCAGATGATTTCCGCCGCCGTTGAGGGAGCAATGTAGCGCGGCGAGGACGGAAAGAAGTTGAATCCCAGCGCCGCCGCGCCGAGCTCCACAGCCAGGAGCGCATCTTCCCGCCGCGAGATGCCGCAGATTTTCACGCGTGTGGGCATGGACCCCCGCCCGATGCAAGACGCGTTTTCGGATCAAGCAAAAGCGAGTCCAAATTGCCGCCGCTCTTCGCCGCCTACTTCCAGTCGCGAGTGCCGACAGCGGGCGGCGGGCCGTCACGCCGCGCGAGGTCGAATGCCAGGTGCAGCATCTCTGCCAGTTCCCGTCCCGGATCGGGTGCTTTCATGAACCGCTCCCCGATGAGCGCCGCATCGAATTCCGCCTCGCTCAGCCGCCGCAAATCGCCTGCCGATTGGATGCCGCTCTCGCTTACCGCCAGGCATCCCGGGGGTATTCTCGCCCGCAGTCGAAACGAGGTCTCGAGGTCCACGTCGAGCGTCTTCAGGTTGCGATTGTTCACGCCGAGGATGCGGGCCCCCGCCGCGATTGCCCGGTCGAGTTCCTCGGCCGTATGAACCTCGACGAGCGCGGCCACACGCAGCCGATGGCAAAGTTCGATGAGGCTGTGAAGTTCGCGGTCGTCGAGCGCGGTGACGATCAGCAGCAGCGCGTCCGCGCCGGCAGCCACGGATTCGAAGACCTGATAGGGGTCGAGAATAAAGTCCTTGCGCAGGACGGGCAACCGGACCGCCTTGCGTACTTCCGCCAAATCCTTCAGGGTCCCCTGGAAGAAATCGGGTTCCGTCAGGACCGAGAGCGCAGAGGCTTCGGCAGACTCATAGCTCCGCGCAATCTCCGTACACGAATAGTCTCGTCGGAGGATCCCTCCCGAGGGCGAGGCGCGCTTCAGTTCGGCGATGACGCGCAGGCCGCCGCGTTCTGCGGCGTGATTTCGGGAGGAGATCGCGGGGGCGAAATCGCGGTATTCCGTGCGCGCCTCAATCGACTGCTCCAAGAGGGCGAGGGGCACACGCGCCCGCGCTTCCTCGAGGCGCTTGCGGCGCGCCGCGAGGATTTGATCCAGGATGCCAGGAACCGGCTCCACCATGGCGAGAGCCTTTGCGAGGCCGAGTCACCCGCCTCGAAGAGCTTCCGTTCAAAGATGATAAACCCCTACTCTAAGCGCCCCGGAAAGACAAAGTCAAGGATGGGGGGACATCGGTCAAACACAGACTTCAGGAGTTTGGACAGAGGGTCGCGTCCGCGTCTAATAGGCATTGCCGCGGGTGAGCCAGTCGGTGTGCCACTCGTAGGTCTCATCCCAGGACCGAGGATTCTGCCAAACCTTCTGCAGGTTTTGCCAGTACCGAACCCGCGCACCGGGTGCGCTCTCCACGGCACTGGGGTATGCCTTCGTATCAACACTGAAAACCGCAGGAGGCTCGGGGGGCAAACGGTCGCCAAAGACCAGCACGCTGCGCGAGAGCTTGACCGCCATGTCCCAGTAGGCCCGCCCCAAACGGTCCTCGGTTTGGCGTTGCGCGGTTGTCCAGTTGGGGCGCGCATCAAGAAACTCCGCTGGGGGGGCGAGGCGAAGACGCATCACGGGCTGGACTGACTTGTAAACAAACAAGACCGCCAAGATAATCGTCACGACAGCGCAGAAGAACCCGTAGAGCGATCCATATCCAACCTTGGCCATGGCTGTTTCCTCAAACCGGCGCCAACCGGCCCTTCCATTCTGCATGATACTCGCTGTCTGCACCGAGGGCCATAGCACTTCGGTAGTAGTACGATTTGCGGGCCGGCGGGGGAACGGCCGGAACCCACCGCCACAATGTCGCTTCCGCCAGGTTTGGCAACTGCCCGCCGGCAAGAGGCGGTAACGGAATCCCCCCCGCCCAGTAGTACAATCGGCTGCGGCGCAACTCCGGAGGAGAGGCGCCGGGGGAAACCTTGACCGACCAGGCCTTTCTTCACACCACCCTGGGCAAACTCGGAAGGAGCGCCTTTCGTTTGGGCCTCTCGGGCAGTTACCGCCCCGGCAAGCAAGCCCTCCACCGGGCGCTCGACGCGGGCGTAAACTTCTTCTTCTGCTACGGCTTCGACACGCAGACGGTGGGCGTCCTGCGCGACCTTGCGCCGAGCACGCGCGCCGGCATTACCATCGCCACCGGAGCCTATAACCTTCTCTGGGGACATCCCAACCTGCGCCGGACTCTCGAGAAGCGCCTCCGGCAGTTGCGGACGGACACGCTCGACATCTTTCTCTTCCTGGGCGTCATGGGCAAAGAGACTTACCTCGACCGCGTCCTGGAAGAAATGCGCCGGTTCCGCGACGAAGGCAAGGTGCGCGCCATCGGCGTCTCCATCCATCACCGCAAACTCGGCGGCTCGCTCGCCGCGCGCGGCGCCGTCGACACCCTAATGATGCGCTATAACGCCGCGCACCGCGGCGCGGAGCAGGACATCTTTCCGCAACTCGCCGCGCACCATCCCGCCGTCATCAGCTACACCGCCACGCGCTGGACGTATCTTCTCCGCCGGCCGCGCGGCTGGCCCCGCGAAGGCCGCGTGCCCACGGCGGGCGAGTGCTACCGCTTTGTGCTGTCGAATCCGCACGTCCACGTCTGCCTGACCGCGCCGAGGAGCGCTAAGCAGTTCGAAGAAAATCTCGCCGCCGTCCGCGCGGGCCCGCTGGGCGAAGCGGACATGCAGTTCATGCGCGAGTTCGGCGATGCCGTGCACGCGCAGAAGAAGTGGTTCATGTGAAAGGGGAGAAGTCAGAATTCGGAGGAAGGGGTAGCGCGAAGTCTCGGTTTGCAGGGAGTCTGCGGCTTGTGGCCTTGCAGGATTGTAGGCGGGGGAGGGGGGAATAATGCACTGGCACGTTTTGGTTGCCCCGCCTGGTGTTATCCGATGGCTTCCTCTTCATCACCCGCCGGGTAATGCGGCGTCGCGGGACGCTGACTGAAGAAAAAAAGGCAGAGTTCGAAGAAGCCTGACTTTACCC
>JAIQGB010000190.1 GCA_020072905.1 Terriglobia bacterium
CTCGAGTCAGGGCTTAAGCTTCGGCTTCGCCTGCGTCTTCGCGGGCGTCGACTGCTGGAGCACGGACCCTCAGAATCATGACCAAGCTCTCGTCGTTCCGGAAGCCGTTGCTGGCCGTCTTGGCGACGCTCTTTGCCGCTGTCGCGATCCTTTACAGCGCCCTGTGGATGTACTACATCCCTTGGCAACCGCCGGTGCAATTGGGCTTTGATAATGAACACCTGAAAGACGAACACTGCGATCTTCTCACCCACATCAACAAAGGCAGCCCGGCGGAAAAAGCCGGGTTACGGGCGGGAGATCGAATCCTGAAGGTCGACGGGCAGCGATTGGAAAACGCTTACTCGCTCGCCGACATCTGGGCCAAGCACAAGCCTGGGGATGCGGTCGAACTCACGATTCAGCGTCCTGACGTCCCTGCCCCGTTTGTCATAAGAGCAGTGTTCCGTGCCTTCCGCTCCTCTTCGACCGGGGGAGAGGTGACCCAGCACCTGGACCAGGACATCATCAACACCTTTCCCGTCGCCTTCCTTGTGGTGGGTCTGACTGTTCTGTTTCTGCGCCTGGAGGACCCCACCGCCTGGCTGCTGGCTTTAATGTTCGCCGGCACCATAGCTGTTCCAGACTTCCCGAGCGGGTTTCAGCCCCTGGGGCCATCCCTGCGAAGGTTCGCCATGGCGGACCGGGCGATCTTCAACAGTTTCAATCCTGCGCTTTTCTACTTTTTCTTCGCGGTGTTCCCAGCACGCTCGCCGCTCGATCGTCGCGCCTCGTGGCTGAAGTGGGTTGGTTTGGCGCTTGGACTTTCCATGGCGGTGCCGGGATGGGATGTCGGCGCCTATCAGACTCCCGCGGTGTTGGGCAGGGTGTTAGGGCAACACGGGGCTAAGCTGGTTCGATTGTCTTACGGGTATGGATTCATCACCCTGGGCCTGCTGTCCCTCGTCGGAAATGCCCTGGGCGCATCCACACCGGAAGCGCGGCGCAAGATTCGGGTGATTCTTTGGGGGACGCTGGTGGGCGTCGTGCCGATTATGCTGGCCTTCGGGGCCCAGGACTTCTTTGGATTTCACATGCCTCTTTGGCTGACTGCCGTGCTCGTCGTCCTGCTGTATCTTTTTCCCTTGTCCTTTGCCTACGCCGTCGTCAAGCACCGGGTGCTCGAGATCCCGGTCTTGCTCCGCAGGAGTGCTCGTTACCTGCTGGTGCAGCGCGGCTTTACGGTTGTTCTGTCACTGCTCAGTGTCGGCGCGACAGGGGTTTTTGCCCTCTCCTTTGCTCGCTATCTGGAACCCCTGACGGGGGCCGCCATCCCCGGAGGCATCGCTTTGGGCGCGGGCTTCGGCACACTCTTGCTTTGGACAGGAACCCGGGTCCATCGGCGCGTGGGCGAGACGATCGACCGCGCTTTCTTCCGCCATGCCTACGACGCTCGCGTCATCTTGGAGGACTTGACGGAGAGAACCCGAACGGCGACTGATCGGCAAGAACTGGCGGCACTACTCGAGCAGCATTTGAACCAGGCACTTCAACCCAGCTCTGTCGCGGTCTACCTCGAGACAAGCGATAATCAACTTTCTGCCGCGCGTGGCAATGTTCCGCTTGAATTGCAGACAGTTTCTGCCACGCAACCGATGTTGGTGGCCCTGGCGCGAAACGGCCAGCCTTGGGAAGTTTCCGCAGAGGACGTGAGCAGCCCCCTGGGGCCATTTCCCCTAGCGCCGCTTCGGCCCGACTGCCTGGTGCCCATGTTGGGACGTGATAGCCGGCTCGTCGGTCTACTGGTATTGGGTCCGCGCCTCTCGGAGGAGCCCTATTCGAGAGAAGACAAGCGCTTGCTGGCTTCGGTGGCGAGCCAGGCGGGCGGGGCGCTGGAGAGCATCCGCCTGGGTGAGAAGATTGCTGAACGAATCGAGGCCGAGCGGCGAGCTGCCCAGGAAATGGAGTTTGCCCGCCAAGTGCAAGCCAGGCTGTTCCCGCAGAAGTTGCCGCCGCTCCAAACACTCGAATACGCGGGAGGTTGCATCCAGGCGCGGCAGGTCGGCGGGGATTACTACGACTTTCTCGAGTTGCGCCCCGGCCGTTTGGCGATGGTCCTAGCGGACATCGCAGGCAAGGGAGTTTCCGGCGCCCTGCTCATGGCTAATCTGCAGGCGAACCTGCGCAGCCAGTATGCGATGGCGCTCGAAGACCTGCCGCGACTGCTCAAGTCGGTGAATCAGTTGTTCTACGAAAACACCGCCGAAAGCAGTTACGCCACACTCTTCATTGCCGATTACGACGATTCCAGCCGTCGGCTGCGCTACGTGAATTGCGGGCACTTGCCGCCGCTGCTGCTGCGCGCTGACGGACGGCTCGAACGTTTGGCCGCCACTACGACGGTGCTAGGATTATTTGAGAAGTGGGAGTGCTGTGTGGAGGAAGCGCAGCTCGATGTGGCCGATACCCTGGTGCTATACACTGACGGCGTTACGGAGGCGGAGAGCGCGAAAGGGGAAGAGTTTGGCGAATTCCGCCTGATTGAGACCCTGCGTGCGCAGCGCCACCTGCCCGTCGCTTCTCTCCTCAAGACCATCGTGACGACAGTGCAGGAATTCAGTGGTCGCGAACAGGCAGATGACATCACGCTGGTGGTCGCACGCGGCAGGCCTTAGAAGCGCAAGGCCAGCGAAGCAACCCTGCCAAAGCTCGGCAGACTGGGCTGCGCGATTCGTGGCGCCCTCGTCGCGGGCGATTCTCCGCATGGCTGCCAGAAACAGCCCTTCGCACTGACCGCCAGGGCAAAACGGGATTGGATTGGATTGCCTTTCCTGCGGTGCTATAATGATCTAACTTGTTGGGACCCTGCGGGTCCTGGTCCGCTGCGGGAAAAGCCGAGCGCCAGCGACGCCCCGCGCGCTGAAGGTTGGGTGCCGGCCGGAGATATCGCCGGCTGACTGCCTGGGGAAAGCGAGAGGGGATGAGTTCTACACCCCGCCGAGCGGGGTCCGGAGCTCAATGCGTAGCTGCTTCCAATCAGCATTGTTCGCCTGCGCTGCAGGGCTGGCCTTTGTCTGGCTTGCCGCGTTGCCCCCTGCCGCCAGCGCTGACCAGATCGTTTGCCTGATCGACGAGCACGGGCACAAGGTCTACATCAATACCGGCGACCCACGATCCCCGGCCAACGGGGGGACCGCTCACGCCTTCCGGCCCACGAGGAAGGGTCCAAGTCCCCCCCCGGAAGAGATCGACCGCTTGGTCCGTCAGGCGGCGACGCATTCGCTGGTTGATCCCAAGCTCGTCCACGCCATCATCCAGACGGAATCCGATTACGATCCCAACGCCGTCTCCAACAAAGGCGCCATGGGGCTGATGCAACTCATTCCCGCGACGGCGCAGCGCTTCGGCGTCGAGAACCCCTTCGATCCCAAACAGAACATTGAAGGCGGTGTGTCTTACTTGCGCCATCTGCTGGATCTATTCAGCGGGGACTTGACCCTCTCGCTTGCCGCTTATAACGCGGGAGAGAATTCCGTCCTGCGAAGCGGCGGAGTCCCCGATTTCACCGAAACGAAGAGTTACGTGCGCAAGGTCAGCAACCTTTATGGTTCCCCGACCGTCCCAAACGGTGAGGAGCAGAAGCCCAAGGAGCCGCCCAAGGCGCCCATCTATCGGTATGTTGACGCGGACGGCGTGGCGCATTACACCAATGGGTATGAATTCTAGTTAGACCCGGGCGCCGTCCGCAGTCCGGCACGGGCCCCGCGAGCCCACCCGCTGGCGGACGGCTGCGGAGAAAGACCGGTTGAGGTCGAGAAATCGCCAAGCATCATTCGGGTTAGTTCTCCTGCTTGCCAGTCTACTGGCTTCCCTTCCATTGTCTCCCCCGGCCCATGCGGCCACGCGCCGGCAGCGCGCCGAGAAAGCCTACGAGAACGCCCAGCGCTTGAAGGTCACACTCGACTCGCGCCCGGAGAATGCCCGCAAAAAAGACGACTATGAAAAGCTGCTTCGCGCCTTCAAGCTCGTGCACTACTGCGACGCCACCTACGGCAAGGCGCCAGCGGCCCTCTCCAGCGTGGCGGAAGTGTACAGCGAAATGGGGCGACGCTTCTCGAAGGACGAATACCACCGCAGTGCCATCCAGGCGTACCGATACCTGATCGAACAGTACCCCGGTGCGACGCTCTCGCGCGACGCGCTGTTTACGATTGCGGAGGTTTATCGCTCCGACCTGGGCGACGCGGAGAAGGCCCGGCAGGCCTACGAGGATTTCGCGGAAAAGTTCCCGCGCTCCGCCCAGGCGGCTGAAGCCCGGGAGAAAATCAAGCAGATTGACCATCAGGTTGCTGAGCAAGCAGCGGTACAAGCCCCCAAGCCCGAGAAGCGGCCCACGAACGGCCTCCCGGAAGTCACCGCTCTGCGCCGCTGGGTGGGCCCAAGCTACACGCGCATTGTCATCAACGTGGAAGGCGAAGTGAAGTTCGACACGACCCGCCTTCCCAACCCCGACCGTATCGTCCTCGACCTGCTGAACAGCCGCCTCAGCTCAGCGCTGGTCGGCAAAACCTTTCCGGTCGAAAACGGTTTCCTCCGCCAGGTGCGGGTGGGCCAATTCCAGCACAATGTGACGCGCGTGGTCTTGGACGTGGAGAAAATCGAGGACTACTCGGTCTTCACCCTGCCCAATCCTTTCCGGCTCGTCATTGACATCAATGGCCCGCCAGCGGAGGCCGCGGAAAAGGCCACTCCGGCCTCAAAGGCTGCTCCGACACCGCCCGCGGAAGAGACCGCCACCGCCGAAGTGCGCAAGCCGGCCGCAACGACATCGGCCGAGACGAAGGCCGCTCTCGAAAAAGCGGGGAAGAAAGTCGCAAAAGCGCAGTCTGCCAAGCCTGCCGAAGAATCCACCGCCGGAACCCGCCAGCAGGACCGTGAAGCCGAGAAAAGAGAAAGCGCTGCGGTGAAGCCGCCCGCTGGACCGAAGAAGGCTGAACCCACAGCCACAAAGCCCCTCGAGACCGCCGCTCTTCCCGTCAGGCCTCCCTCGCCGACCGAGGCGGGGTCCCGGACGCTGACGCGGGCGCTGGGCCTGAAGATCGCCCGAATTGTCATCGATCCCGGCCACGGGGGACACGACACGGGAACGATCGGCCCCACCGGAGTGATGGAAAAGGACGTGGTGCTCGACGTCGCGCTCCGGCTGAAGAAGCTGATCGAGGAGAAGGCCGGCGCGGAAGTCATCATGACGCGCTCCGACGATACCTTTGTTCCACTTGAAGAGCGCACGGCCATCGCCAATGAGAAAGGCGCGGACCTTTTCATCTCCATCCACGCGAATGCCAGCCGCGACCGGCGCGCCCGAGGGATCGAGACCTACTTCCTCAACTTCACTTCCAACCCCGAGGCGTTGGAAGTAGCGGCGCGGGAAAACGCCACCACACAGGAGTCCGTCCACGAACTCCAGGACCTCATCAAGAAGATCGCGCTGACCGAGAAAATCGAGGAGTCACAGGACTTCGCCACGCAAGTGCAGCGCGAAGTCTACTCGCGCCTGCGCAAGGCCACCGGCGCGGGAAAGAACCGCGGCGTAAAGAAGGCCCCCTTCGTCGTCCTTATCGGCGCGAACATGCCCTCGGTCCTGGCGGAAATCTCCTTCCTGACCAATCCGCAGGATGAACGGCTGCTGAAAAAATCCGACCACCGGGAGAGAATCGCCCAAGCTCTGTACCAGGGCGTCGAGAAATACGTGAGCAGCCTCGGCGGAATCAAACTGGCTCAACAGGTGAGAAGTTCAGCCGAGGCACCCGCCCCTTCAGCACCCTCTCCCGCCAGCGCCTCCGATTTCTGATATTCTAGTTGTGATGTTTCGCCGACCTGTCTGGCAGATGGCGCTTCTGGTTGTCATGCTGGGCCTGCCCGGCGCACTTCTCGCCCAGACCCGCACCGTCATCCCGCTCGTTCCCGCAGCGGACTGGCATTTGATGGTCACGCAGCCGCTGGGTCTCGAGGCGGTGCGGCAGTGGGGTGGCGACCCGGTCATCGAGCGCGAATATGGCGTAAAGATGCCCGTCGAGCGGAAGTATCACCTGGGCGAGCGAACGGCCGACGCGCTGTTTGAAGAAGCCGCAGATCCGACCGCGGCCTACGGCCTGCTCACCTTCTACCAGACGGATTCGATGCTCCCCGTCAAAGGCGTAGAGCTTGCCCTGGAAGGGCCAGAAGGCGCCTTGATGGCCCGCGGGCGTTTCTTCGTCCGTGCGGCACGCCCCACGGGTTCGAAAATCTCCGACAATGACTTCCGGGCCCTGCTGGTCTTTATCGGCGGCACCCGGCCGGCCGCGAACGACGCAGCCAGCCTCCCTCCTCCTCTGCCCGCACAAGGATTGATCCGTGGGTCGGAGAAGTATCTGCTGGGCTTGGAAGTGGCGCGGCGCGTTCTGCCCGATTTTCGCACGGAGTTGATCGGCTTCACGCAAGGCGCGGAAGCGCACGTGGGAGGCTATCAGATCGGGTCGGCGCGACCTAAGGTTGTGGCCATCACCTATCCCACGCCGCAAATCGCCCGCGCCCGATTCGGCGCGATGGAAAGTCTGTTGGGGATCAACCAGGATCGCGGGCCGGATTCCGCTTACGGTCGTCGGAGCGGATCGTTTGTCTTTCTCGTGCTCGATGCCGGCTCGGTCTCGGTCGCCGGGAAACTGTTGAATTTGTTTCAGGTCTCCTCCAGCGTGAGTTGGAACGAGAAGGCGCCGGATGAGCATGCGTTCACGTTGCAGGTGGTTCAACTGGTGCTTGCCAATCTCTTCCTCTCCTTCCTGATCGCCGGCTTTGCGGTGGGAGGCGGCATCATCATCTTCTTGTCGCGGCGCGCGGCGACGAGATTCTTTCCGCAATGGACCTGGGCTGACACCGAACGCGAAACCATCATCCGGCTGAACTTGAGATAGGGATAAGTAACTTAGAATCAACAATTTGAATCGAGTCAGGCGGTATTTCCCAAGAAATTATGGGTTTCGAGAATTTGACGGGAGAAAGCCTAGTAAGTTATTGAATATAATAGACTTAACGACGACAAAAAAATGCGAGAAATCCCTTGACATCACCAGACCGATTTTCTAGACTCACTGCGGGTTTAGTCTGGCGGGGCGCGTCCGCCATTCTATTCTCCTCTCAAATGCTCACCCACGGGGTTTGGCGGCAACGCTAACTTTGCTGGGTGAGCATTTTTATGTCGGCCGGCGTAGCTCAGTCGGTAGAGCAACGGTTTCGTAAACCGTAGGTCGGGGGTTCGATTCCCTTCGCCGGCTCCATCCCTTCTCAAAGTCGGCTCGTCTTCTCACGGGGCCGACATGCTTTCCTACTGGCGTATCCTGTGAAGGGCACATCCGAGCCGCCGAGAATAGAAAGACCGCCAGCGCGGGCCAAGCCGTGGAGTGCCGCATGAGCACCCCGGAAATTGTTCGCGTGGGGAGCCTGCGAGAGGTCACGCGTTTCCAGAAGCACCTGCGTTCATTGGGGCTCGACATCCCCTGTGATCTCGACCTCGTGCAGGGAGCGGAGTCGCCGCTCGCCCAGCCGCTGGCCTCAGGTGACATCAAGATCGGCAACCGCATCGCCATTCATCCCATGGAAGGCTGGGACGGCACGGCGGACGGCAATCCCTCCGAGAGCACCCTTCGCCGCTGGGAACGCTTTGGGCAGAGTGGAGCGAAGTTGATTTGGGGCGGGGAGGCAGTTGCAGTGTGCCACGAGGGGCGCGCCAACCCCAATCAATTGGTGATCGCACCGCACACGCTCAAAGGTCTCGCCCAATTGCGAATGGCGCTGATGGATGAGCATCGCCGGGCGACGGGTTCAGTCGAGGGATTGCTCGTGGGCCTGCAGTTGACGCATTCGGGGCGCTATTCGGTTCCCAACGTCAAAGGCCGGCCCGAACCTCGTATCCTCTATCACCATCCCATCCTGGATCGGCGGCTCAATCTGCCCGCCGATTATCCCCTGCTCACGGACCGTGAGATCGGCGGGATCATCGAGGATTTCCACCGCGCTGCGAAAACGGCTGGGGAGTTGGGCTTCGACTTCGTCGACATCAAACATTGCCACGGATATCTCGGCCACGAATTCCTGAGCGCGCACACGC
>JAIQGB010000191.1 GCA_020072905.1 Terriglobia bacterium
GGCGGGCCTGTCTTTCGAATCGGCCCAGAGCCCCCTCTAGGTAATCTTCCACGATCTCGACGCACAACCATTTTCGACCCAAGCGCTCGCTGACCTCGCCGGTAACACAACTTCCCGCAAATGGGTCGAAAACCAGGTCTCCGGGATTTGTCAGCATCCGCACGAAGAACTCAGGCAGCGCCGCAGGATAGCGGGCCGGGTGCGGTGACAGCGAGTGCTCTTTGCAGTACCGCAAGTAGTAAGAATTGCTTTCTGTGTTAGGTATCGCGATCAGGTTCGGGGGGATTGCCGCACCGTTGTCTATGGAGAACTTGTCGCTGATATCATGCCCACTCGGCCGCATCTTTGGGCGGTAGCCGTTCCGAAGGAGACCGCGCATCGCATCGCTGTAAGGAGCCAAAATCCGGCGGTTCGAAGCCTTCGGCCAAGGCGAAGGCGAAAACCACCACACGCAGTCAACTGCGTCTTTGGCGCGGATGCGCCGGACGGTCACCCATTCTGCCGGGGTCGGGAGCTTCGATGGATTCCACCAGAAAAACTCCTGTGCGAGGTGGAACCCAACCTCGCGGCTGAGCATGATCGCCAGTTCGTAATGGTAGAGGCTTCGCGTTGGCTGGCCGGGAATCCAGGCTCCTCCGATGTCGATGACCAGGGAGCCAGCCGGCTTGAGGATGCGCTTGAATTCTCGTCCAAACGGCTTGAACCACTGTAGGTATTGGTCGGCGTCAACGTTGCCGTATTTCTTCTTGCGCACAAGTCCGAAGGGTGGGCTGGTGACAACGAGGTCAACCGAGGAATCCTCGAGACATCGAGCCATATATTCCAGCGAATCCCCGAGGATAATTGTTCCGTAACGCGTCTTATGAAATACGGAGGTGGTTTCCAATCGTTCGCGCATCGTTGGCCGTATTCTACTGCAATAGTGCCTTATGATCTATGAAATCATCGGCGGCCCGACGGACGTGCGGCGCCTAGCCACCGCACTGCTCTCGTGGCGTGGGCTTTTGCGCGGCGAAGTCGAGAAGGGCATCGGCGACCGACCGGGCCACACCTCCCGCTTTCTGCGATGTGCGCGGTCAAGGCCGGCGGAGGGGCCGGGCGGGCAAAAGGCTCGCTTGCTTTATCTTGCCTACGGCGCGCACAAGTCGGAAAGGTCACCGCAGTGTGGCATAGGCAAGAATCAGGCGCAAGACGGGGGAGAATCTAAACTGTGCCCCCTACTGACGGTTGTCACACCTAGCCGAACGACCTCGGGATTTGGTATAAACCTTGGCGCACTTTTTCCGAACAGGGGGAAAACCCTGGTGAAACGATTTCTGCGCGGATTGATTGCGGCCTTGCTTTTCTCTCCACTTCTCGCCGTGAAGGTGTCGGGGCAAGCGACGCCGACGAGTTTGGTCGAGCGCGTCGGCTCGATGGGCTTCGTGCAAATCGAGGCGGAGAGTTTCAAAGACCTCTCCTTGCGCGAAAAGACGCTCGCCTATTGGCTCTCCATGGCGGCGATCGCGATTCACCCGATTGTCTTCGACCAAAACTCGCCCTACGGCTTGCGCATCAAGCGCTTGCTCGACGGCATTCTTACGCATCCGCGGGGCATCGATCCCGCAATCCTCAAAAAGCTCGCCGGCTACACCAAGCTCTTCGACGCGAACCGCGGCAATCATAACGACTCCAATTCGCGAAAATTCCTGCCTGAGTTCACTCCCGGCGAACTTCGCGCTGCGGCCGAGCAGGCGGTGAAAAACCGCGCGCGCATTGTCCCCGCCGGACGGCTGCTGAAGGAACTGGAAGAGCTCCACCGGCCGATCTTCGATCCCGATTTCGAGCCCATGCTTACGGCCAAGAATCCGCCCGCCGGCGGAGACCCGCTCGTCGCGAGCGCCAACAATCTTTACGAGGGCGTCAGCAGCACGGACTTGAAGGGCTTCACGGAGAAGTTCGCGCTCAATTCCCGCCTCGTGAAGCGCAACGGCCGATTGGTCGAAGAGGTCTATCGCGCCGGCACGGCGGACCACAATATTCCGCGGGGGCGTTACGCCGCCGAGCTCAGCCGCGCCAACCGCTACCTGCGCAGCGCGCTGCCCTACGCGAATGAATCGGAGCGGAAGGCCATCAACAATCTCATCCGCTATTACCAGACGGGCTCGCCCAACGACTGGCGCAACTTCAACATCGCCTGGGTGGGTGAGGACTCGCCCGTGGACTTCACGAACGGCTTCATCGAAGTCTACAAGGACGTGCGCGGCATGAAGGGCGCGGCGCAATCCTACGTCACCGTCATCGACGAGAAGATGAACAAGCTGATGAAGGGCTTTGCCGAGAACGCAAGGTACTTCGAGCAGCGCGAGCCCTGGGCCGACCAGTACAAGCAGGAGAATCCCCGCCCGCCGCTCGCCAATGCCGTCGAGACGGTGATCGAGACCGGCGACTTCAACATCGACACCATCGGCGAGAACCTCCCCAACGAAAACGAAGTTCGCGAGAAATTCGGCAGCAAGAGTTTTATCTTTACCAGCTCGATTCGCGCCCTCAGCCAGGCCACGGGCGAAAGTGTGACGGAGGAATTCGCCTCCTCGCCCGAAGAGATCGAGCGCGCCCGCCAGTACCGCGACCTCGCCGACAATCTCGAAACCGCCATGCACGAAGTGCTCGGGCACGGCTCCGGCAAGATGAATCCCCAGCTCACCGCAGAGCCGGCCTCCTATCTCAAGGAGTACTACTCGACGCTCGAGGAGGCGCGCGCCGACTTGGTGGCGCTGTGGAACTTCTTCGACCCGAAGCTCATCGAAATCGGCGCCCTGCCAAACATCGACGCGGCCAAGGCCGCCTACGACGCCGAAGCGCGCGCCGCGCTGGTGCAATTGCGCGAAGTCCCCACCGGCGACACCATCGAGGAAGACCACCGGCGCGGCACGCAGCTCATCGTCAACTACATTCGCGAGAAGACGGGCGCCATCCAACCCGTGGAGCGCGACGGCAAGGTCTACATGGTGGTGAAGGATTACGACCAGATGCGCCAGGGCGTCGGCATGCTGCTCGCCGAGCTCATGCGCATCAAGGCGGAAGGCGATTACGAGGGCGCGAAGGCGCTCATCGGCAAGTACGGCATCCACTTTGACAAGGATTGGCGCGACCAGGTTGTGGCGCGCTACAAGAAGCTCGACCTGCCCACCTTCTGGTGCGGCATCAACGCCGATTTGATTCCCCACTACGGCGCCGGCGGCAAAATCGACGACGTCGAAATCCGCTACCCGCGCGATATCCTGAAGCAGCAACTTCGCTACGCCGAAATCGCGGGGAAGTGAATTGGCCTGGGAGCCCGGAGACCCTTTCCAAGACTACTTGAGTTCCACTCGCCGAGAGGAAAGGCCAGGCACGCGCAGAAGCTTCTCATCATTGGTGACGAGTTCCGCCTGAAGGCTTAACGCAGTGGCCGCGACAATGGCATCCGGCAGTTTGAGCAGATGCTGCCGGCGCAGCCGAATCGCCAATTCCCTGATGTCCTCGGTGAGGTCGATCACCACGACCTCGCCAAGGAAATCCCGGATTCGGGCCAGGGCCGCCTCATCAACGGCTGGGTAGGAGAGCAACTCCATCTCGGAGATGACGGAAATGCTGTATTCCGCCGGAGGGAGAGGTTTTGCCAGCTTGCCGCCGAGAAGATAGAGGATCGCGTTGGTGTCGAGGACTTTTTTCAAGACCACTCGTTGCGGACGCGCGTCTGATAGGCGAGCGGTTCTTCGGTAAGGGACACGATTCCGTGGTAGCGGCTGAGGTCGGTGACTCGTGGCTCTTCGGTCGATGCGCCCAGCGTCCGCTCAATTTTCAGCCAGTCTTCATAATCGATCTGGACCGCCACGGGTCGCTGGGCCGCGTCAGTGAGGATTTTCTTTCGGATCTTTTGCATGTCCTTCCTCCGCCCCGCCGAACGGGCCTCGCCCGTTGGCCTCGGCCCGGAATCTGCCGTCTGACCCTCAGACAATTATAACCGATTGGCTCGCCCTGGGCGGGCGCATAGACCCCGAGGCTTGGCATCGATGCAACCTCGGGTTGTCTCAGACGGCCACGGAGTGTTCCCCGGGCCGTGGCTAGCGGCTACTGGGACGGCGCGGTCGCGAGGTCGTAGACGCGCCGGATGGTAAGGGGCGCGGCGAGCGAGGGATCTTCGAGCCGGGAAACTACTTCGAGCACTTTGCCATCCGGGGTGACGCGGTACGTTTCGGTGAGCTTTCCGGAGTGGCCGAGCTTGCTTTCCGTCGTCAACTTGTCGCCTTCCCACTGAGTCTTGGTCGAAACCTTCTTCCCCTGCAGGTTATCTTCTTTGTGTTTCTTCCCGTCGGGGTAGAGGGTCTGCGTGTTGCCCGAGTCGTCGCGGAGAACGACTTGCTTTTCGCGCTGCTCGATCTTCAATGTCTTCGGGGTGGCGGCCAGCGCTTCCCATTCCTGGCCGCCGATTCCCGAACCTTCGCGGCCCACGCCATCGCGGCCCCGGCGGCCGCCGCCGCCCCCAGGCATGCCGACCCCAATACCGCCCATGGGGCCGCCCATGCCGCCGCGGGGATAGCCTCCGCCTGGATAGTCGGTGCCAGGAATGCCGCCCGGATACCCGCCACCTCCTCCGGGATAGCTGCCCCCGTTGGGATCTCCGCCGCCCGGATAGCCACCGCCGGAACCTCTGCGGCTGCTGACGCTATGCTCTTGGGCGTCGTGAATTTTCGCCTGCGCGTCGTCGCTTTGCTTCGGGTTGAGATTCCAATTGCCGCTCAGGTGCGGCTTATCTTCCGCGCGCGAAACGGCCGCCAGCGCTGCCACCAGGCAAAACGCCGCAAACGGAATCGTCACCTTCGCCGAAAAGCCGGTGATTCTCGCCATCTCCCCACACCCCCGTTGCTCGGTTCCTGCCTCGCCCTATCCGCTTCGATTCGGGTGGCGGCCCGCTGGTTGTCCAGCGCGGTCCGCGGCGCCGGAGTTCATGCGTGCCCGAGCGATTGCTGTCAGAGAGATTTCGGTTCCACGTAGCGGGAGTCGGAAGGCCGCCTCCCCGCGGCCGGGTCAAAGTTGCGCGCGAAACCAGGCGACGGTGCGCGTGATGACTTCGCGCTCCCAGGCAAGAGAACTGAAGGTGTGGTCGGCGCCGGAGATGATGATCTTCTGCTTTGTCTTGGCCCCGGCCGCTTCATAGAGATCCACGGCGTGCGAGAGCGGCACGTGCGCGTCTGCCCCCGGATGGATGATGAGCGTGGGTCCACGGAAGGCGCCAAGCAGATTGGCGGGCTTGTAGCGCGGAACATTGCTAATGAAGCGGAGCGAGACTTCGCGGGCATCGTACTCGACCAGGCGGCGCGAGCCGGGAATGGGTGCGAGCGTCTTCTCGACGATGGCTTTGATCACGGCAGGATGCGCCACGGCGCTCCACAGGACCGCGGCCTTGGCGCCCACACGCTGCGCGGTGCAGGCGGCGATGCAACCGCCGAGCGAGAGCCCGCAGAGCCCGAGGCGCGCGGGATCAATTCCCTTCTGCCGCCGGAAGAATTTCACAGCGTCCACAGCGTCGGCGATTTCACTCGCCAGCGTGGCCGCGCGAAATTCCCCTGCCGATTCGCCCGAGCCGTAGAAATCGAAGCGCAGCGAAGCGATACCCGCCCGCGCCAGCGCCCGCGCGCATTTGATGAAGATCCAGTGCGATTCCATGCGGTCGCCGGTGAAGCCGTGGAAGAAAACCACGCCCGGCGCACGGCGGGCCTCGGCGCCGAGGGGGAAATGCACCATCCCTCTCAGCCATTTCCCGCGCCGGTTGCGAAACTCCACGAGCTTTTCGTGTGCTCCGCTTGGTTGACGTTTCATCCCGCCCTCGACACCGCAGTGGCCGTTGGAATCTTGGACCGGACATCATAAATCGCCGCGCCCGTAATTCGTTCGATCTTCCGTCGCAGCTTTCGGTTGCCGCGGTTAAGGATAATGACCAGCGTGTGTCCGGGGAACGAAGTATTCGCTGCAATCTCTTGGACGAACTGCCGGTCCCTGACCGCCGGACTTATTTCGATCCACCTCCGCCGGCGAACCACGCCCAGAATGTAGGCCGGCTTCTCTGGCAGGTTGCGAGTCTGCTTGCGCACGAAATATGCGCGCTCCAACTCCGGGAAGTGCGCCACCTGTTGCGCGATGACCTCCGTCTGTTCCCGGGGGAGCCCATGCGGCGCAAACTTGTCTTTGGCCGAGACGCGGCTGCTCTCCTCGCGCGCCCGCTCCAAGAGTTCCTGGTGGCCGAGCAAACGCGACTCGTATTGGCGCGCGCGCTCGTCCTGCCCCTGCCGGCGGAGGTACCAGTAAATCGCCTGGCAGCTCGGAAGGACCGCGTCGGGATCCCTGGCCATAGCAGCCTCCAGGCGGTCAATGCCCGCGGCGTCGTTCTGCGCGATCAGGATCTGGCCCAACAGGTAATTCGCACCCACGTGCTCGGGAGCGCTTTCGAGCACTTCGCGCAGAAGGGGAACGGCGACCTCACCGCCTTCGAGTTCAGCGGTCCAGCGAGCGCGCGTCCACTTTTCTTCCACCTCGAGGGACTGGGCCTGCGACTTCTCTTCAAGCTCTTGAAGACCGCGGCGGACGCCATGGACGTAGTCGTGCCGCGCGTGCCAATTCTCCGCCACGTGTTTTTGCCAGGCCTCGCTCATTTGAGCGGACAGCGCATCGCACGCCGCACCGAGGTAATACCGCGCGGCGGTTTCTTCTCCCAACGGCGCGATGACGGCCAGGGAGCCGAAAAACTTTCCCCCAGCTTCCTGATCGAAACAGCCCAGGGCGATCAGGCGATCGAACAGAGCGGGATGGGTGTCGCTGTAACCGGTCGGAACGCTCAACGCTGCCTCCAGCCACTTCTGCGCGTCCTTCTGCTCGAGGGGCGCCGCGAGGGCCTGCTGGGAAACTTGATAGACACCCACCGGCGGCTGGGGAGCCTGCTCGACCTGTTTGAAGATGCTGGGCCAGAAGGACTCGCTGACCAACCGCCCCTTGACCGTCATGGTGACCAGCGTTTCGCCGAAGACTCGCGCGCCGGCCGCCTCCGCCGCCGAGCGGTCGGCTTCATATTCGTGCGCGCGGGCGAGCACAAATGTGTACGCATTGAAGAGCGGCGCGTACCACTTCGCGAACCGGACGAAGATGCCCACGCCCCAGCGCTTTTCCGCTTCCAGGCGTGTGAGCAACTGGCCCCAAGTTTGCCGGATGCGGTAAATCCAGCTCGAAAACCGGCCGTGGCTGGCAGAGACGTGGCCGAATTCGTGCGCCAGCACGGCGCGGAACTGCGGGGGACCGAGCGCTTGCATTAATGGCAGGCCAATCGCCAGGAACCGCTTCGAGCCGAGCAACGCCGTGCGGGGAACATCGGCGACGCCAGCATTGAAATCGTGAGTCAGCAAGATGACGTTAACCGGGGGCGCGCGGAGCAATCGGCGAATCTCTTCGACGACATCGAAGAGCCTGACCACCGCGTCGCGCCCCAGCCTCAGCCCCTGTGGCTCAGGGAACTTCACCCACAGCGCGCGCAGGATCGTTCCGGTCAGGGCAAGAAGGGGGAGTCCAAATTGGACGAGCAGGATGACAGTCCTGGCGCGAATCATCACGTACGCCAATGCGACGTTGGCGGCAAGCAGGCCCAGCAGGATGAAACCGATGTAGAAGTATCCCAGCGCCGCCAGCAGCGTCACGCGCAGGGCATAGCTGCCTGGATGCTCGCGCGCGTATGCCTCCAGCCGCCGGACGAAGCCCTCAAATTGCTCCTGGGTCATCGCCACTGGAGCAGCTTATCCCTTTTTCATGCACGCATGGTAGGGCTTGGCGCAATCGCAGTGCTCGCAGATTTGCTCGAGGTCCGCGGTCTCGACGTACGTCAGGCAGGAATGCTGGCAGTAGAAGCGGTAGACCTTGGCAGTCGGCGGCGGCTTCTCCTCCGTCTTTTCGAGGCGATGGCCTTCCTTCTTCCAGGAATCGAGGCGGCAGAAGGAGCTGGTCTTGTAGCCGAGCTTCTGCAGTTCCAGGGCGGCGCGCGAGCTGCGCCCGCCATGCTCGCACATGGTGACGATGGTGGTGTCTTTCGGCACCCTCATC
>JAIQGB010000192.1 GCA_020072905.1 Terriglobia bacterium
GGGCATTCCCGTCGTTCGCCTTTCCGGCCTGAATCATCCCAAAACGGTGGAGACCGCCAAATTCGTAGCCACCAAGGCCGAGGAGTGGCTGCGGGCCGCCGGAGCCATCAAGACCTGGCTGAAACTTCCCGGGAGCGGATTGAGCGGCGGCCAGCACCAGGCCGGAACCTGCCGGATGGGCGACGATCCCCAGACGTCCGTCGTCAACAAATTCTGCCAGGTGCACGACGTGGACAATCTTTTTGTCGTGGACGCCAGCGTTCATGTCACGAACGGCGGGTTCAATCCCGCCCTCACCGTCATGGCGAATGCGTACCGCGCCTCGGACTACCTGGTGAAGAATTGGAAGGGAACCAAGTTTAGGGGGTAGCGCCGGGCTTCAGCCCGGCATCGTGCCGCCCTAAACGGCAGCGCTACATCGGACATGGCTCACTGGTCATCCAAAACGCGCCGCGTGCTGATTGCCTTGGCATGTGTCGTGGTCGTCGCTCTGGCGTTCCCCGCCGCCAGCCTCTACTACGAGTATTCCGGCGGGCAAACTTGCACGCGCTGCCACGAAATCTGGCAGCCCTACACCGACTGGCGCACTTCGACGCACCGCAGCGTGAAGTGCTCGGCGTGCCACGGCGAGGTGTTCACGCTCGATGCCGGATTCCACCTCAACAACATCCGGCGCCTGTACGCCCATCTGCGCGGCCAGATCCCCGAAAACATCCGGCTGAAAAATGCGCAACTGTTCCAGGCGGCGGAGCGCTGCAAGGAATGTCATCAGCAGGAATACGCCGACTGGAAGGCCAGCCGACACAGCGCGACGTACGCGGATATGTTTCTGAACACGACCCACAATCACCAGCGGCTGCTGATGGACGATTGCCTGCGTTGCCACGGCATGCACTTCGAAGGCACCATCCGCGACCTGGTGACCCCCATCAACACCAGCGGTCCGTGGAAGCTGCTCAATCCCGACCTGGCGCAACGTGCCGCGATTCCCTGCCTCACCTGCCATCAAATGCATCACCAAGGCCTGCCGCTCTCGAAGCCCCCGGCGCCAGGAACGGCGCGTCGTGAAGATCAGTCCCGACGTCCGCCAGGCGCTTTGCTACCAGTGCCACGCGCCGCTCGCAACTTTCCAAGTTGGCTCCGGCGACGACCGTACCGCCGTTGGCGTTCACGAGGGGATCAGTTGTCTGGCCTGCCACCAGAAGCATCGCCAGACCACGCGCCAATCCTGCGCCGACTGCCACCCGCGCATGTCGAACTGCGGCCTGGACGTCGAGAAGATGGACACGACGTTCCGCGACCCCAAGAGCCCCCACAACATCCACTTCGTGAAATGCCTCGACTGCCACCCGAAAGGCGTGCGCAGAAGAGAGCGCGCCGTCGCCGCCCTGCCCGCGCCGGAACACGGCGCCTTCGTGGCGAGTGCCGTCACGCCCGCGCATTGAACACCCACCGACAATCGAATTGGTCAGGAGGGCTGCCAGGTGGCCAGATCGCTCACTCGCCGGAAACGCTCGGGCGTTCCCAGGCGTTTGTATAAATCCTCGGCCCACTGGTAACTCGCAGGATAATCTCCGACAAAGACGAGCTCCACCGGATGGAGCAGCCCAGCCACTTGAGGAAGATCCGTGATCCGCAGACAGTTGAGCATCTCGATGGCCGGGCCGCGGCCGTCGCGCTCGCTCGACGCGTTCTCGGTGGCGGGCGGTAATTCGAGAATGAGCGCGCTCACCCGGCCGTCGAGCAGCGCAGCGTAAAGCGCCACCGCCGCCATCTCCCCGCGGCCCACCAGCGCAACGCGCTTCCCGTCCAGGAGCTTCAACGAGCGAACCGCTTCGAGCGCGCGCAACGTGTCATAGACCCGCAGCGAGGCGAGCGACGTGCCCAGCCACGCCGTGGCGCGCCGGACGTGCCACTGGAGCTGGTCGCCCCAAGCCGTCTCGCCCGTGCCGCGCGGTTCCATGACCACCTTGGCCCAAGGAACCTTGATCCGTTCGAGGAATTCTTCGCTGGCTCCGCTCACGCCGTCCGGGCGCCTTTCGCCGGGCGGACGCAACGCCAAGAGCGCGGGCGCCGGCGCGGACTGCCCGTTGTCCAGGCCCAACGTCCCGCGCAGCCTCCAACCCTCCTCCGAGGTGAACGAAAAGCGCTGCCAGAGGTTTGTGGCGCCGGTCCGATACTCATATTCCACCTGCGGCGCGAGCGGCGGCGGCGGAGAGGGAAAGGCGCCGAAGGTTTTCTGGCGCAGGTTGGCAATGACTTGTCCTCGCACGCGCTGCAGCGCGGCGCGATCGGCAATCTCCGGAGGCTGAGACAGCGTGATGAAGGTGTCCTGGATCGTGGGTGTCCGGTTGTCCGGCGGCGAACCGTTCACGTAAACGCGCAGCGTTTCTTCCGACTCCTGCTTGCCCGGTGATTCGTCAATGTCGCCGACCTCGGCGGCGGGGACGTTCTTCCCCTGCAGGTGTTGGAGAAACCAGGAAAAGATGCCCGTGCGCGAGCGCTCGTGATAGCCGTGCCCGCCGGGAGTCACCACGAAGCGCAGGTTCCCGGCCGCGCCGAGCTTTGCGTAGAGGCGGCGCACTTGTTCGTGGACCTCGCGCGCGCCGGCAATAGCGAAGACGTCATCGTGCGTGGTCGAGGCGATGAGCAGAGGACGCGGCGCGATGAGCGCTCCCAGGTCGGCGAGGTCCCAGCGATAGGTATTGTTCCACCAGATGCAGTCGCAATTGCCGTCGAGCGTGAGGTCGGCGATGTACGAATAGAGTGTCGACGTGCCGCAGACGGACGCCGCCACCTTGACGCGCTCGTCGCCCGCCGCCACCCACCAACTGGTCGCGCCGCCGCCCGAGATGCCCGTTACACCGAGACGCTGGGGATTGACTTCCGGCCGTTCGCTGAGCAAATCGAGGCCGCGAATTCCGTTCAGTAACTCGACCGCCGCCGGCGAATATCCCCGGCTGTACCAATGGAACCAGCCCTCGTAGTAGGGGCCATGGTGGTAGCCGCGCACTTCACCGAGCTGAACCGTCTCCACAATCAGGCAGACGAAGCCCAGTTCCGCAAAGCGGCGAGGGTGCGCCTGGTAATGCACCTTCTGTTTTGGCGAATGGCCGCACACGTAGAGCACGCCCGGCGCCCGCGCAGCGAGATTCTTCGGCACGTAGAGATTCGCGGTCACATAAAGCTGCGGAAGACTTTCGTAATAAAGCTTCTCGATGCGATAAGCGGGGCGATCCACCACTCCCGTAATTTTCACGTTGAGCGGCGGACGCTTGCCGGGCTCCGCCAGCATGTCGAGCCCCATCATCTCCATGTATTGCCGACGCCGCTCGGGGACAAGCCGCTTCCAGGTTGCCGCATCGCGATAGTCGGTCAGCGCGCGGTCGGTGATGCTCCGCGCCTCGCGCGAGAGGTAGTCGCGGATCGAAATGCTGAAAACCCTCTTCGGCTCGGTAGACGCGGCGGCCGCGCGGACGGAGGCTGGTTCAGCCGTCGTCTGCGCCTCGCCGAGTCGTGCCAAGCTGACGCCCGTGCTCGCCACACCAGCCTGAAGGAATCTGCGGCGGTTGATTGACATGGAGATCCTCCCCGGAGAGAGCAAGTAGCCACGGTTAATTCGCGGGTGGCGCAGACATCGCGGTTTGATGTCTGCGATCATCTCGCGGCCGTGACGTAGGGGCAATGCTTGCATTGCCCTCTCTGGGCGGAGCAAGCCCCGCCCCTACGGGCTACGTTGTCACCGTCACGCCGTCCGCGCCCAGCACCGCCCGGGCCTTCTTGTGGTACGCGATGTTGGCCAGGTGCAGCGTGCGCACGGCCTGATGTCCGAGTTCGATCGTGGCATTCGGCTGCTGGCGCGTGCGGACGCACTCGAGAAAATTCTTGATGTGCGGCGGCGTTTGCGTAAGCCCGCCCGGCAATTTCTCGATGGTCGGCTCCGGCCGGTCCCAGCGCGTCTTGGGCGCCCAAGGCTCCGCGTAGAAGCGGTAGCCCTGCTCGCAAAGTTCCAGCGTCCCTTTCTGTCCCTGGAAGACGATTCCCCAGCCGTTCTGGAAGGAGTTCATGTAGGCGAGCGTCCAGGTGGCCATGAACTTGGGGTACTCGAAGATGGTGCTGAACGTATCGGGCGTTTCGGCCGGATGCAGCTTGTACACCGCCCCGTAGCATTCCGCCGCCACGGGCTGCGTCGCGCCCGTGAACCATTGGATGACGTCGATGAGGTGCGTCCCCTGGTCCGTCATGTTGCCGCCGGAAAAACCCCAGAAATAGCGCCAGTAGCGGAATTTGACCGGCTCGAAGGGTGTGGGTTTGGCCGGGCCCACGAAGCGAGTCCAGTCCAACTTCTCGGTGATGACAGGCTTCGGTTTCACTCCGACATTCCAGTACCACTCGGCGCGGACCAGATTGATCTCGCCGAGCTTGCCCTGGTCAATCAATTCCTTGCATTCGCGCACCATCGGCGAGCTGCGCCGCTGCATGCCGACTTGCACGATGCGGTCGGTCTTGCGAACTTCCTTCACCATGTCGGCGCCTTGCTCGATGGACCAGGAGAGCGGCTTCTCACAATAAGCGTCTTTCCCGGCATGCAAAACGTCGAGCAAGTGGTCGTGATGCCAGTGGAGGCGATCGTTGGCCCCGAAGACTCTTCCGTTGAAAGAGGGATGGGCCAGCACGCCCAGCCCGACGGCCGCGCTGCGGCCCAGAAATCCACGGCGCGAGATCCCGTTGTCATCCATGAAAGCACCTCCCGTGATTGGTGGCGCGAATTCTACCAGAGGAGGGGCGCCACGGCCCGGCGAGATTTTCTCGCCGTCCTCGCGACTTCGCTAGCTGGCGGCGGACAATCCGGGTAAACTCTCACCCCGGCCGGCGCGCAAGGATCGCTCCGGCTGGAAGGCGAAGGAGAGAGCGGCCAGGCCGCGAGCTCTAGCGAGGACGTCTCCGTGCACACGCTCGCCCTCAATTTCCTCGACTACTCGGTCATCGGCGGGTATTTCGTCGCCGTCTTGCTGATCGGATATGCGCTGCGCCGACGAATGGTTTCTACCGAACAATTTTTCCTCGCCGGGCGCGCTTTGCCCGCCTGGATTACAGGCATCGCGTTCGTCGCCGCCAACTGCGGGGCCCTGGAAATCATGGGCATGGTTTCCACCGCCGCTAAGTACGGCGCGCGGGCGAACCACTTCTACTGGGTCGGCGCGATTCCTGCCATGCTCTTCCTGGCGCTCTTCATGATGCCCATCTATCACGGCAGCCGGGTGCGCAGCGTGCCGGAGTTCCTGAAGTTGCGCTACGGCGAAGCGACGCGCGCCTTCAATGCCCTCGCCTTCGCCACCATGATGGTGCTGGTTTCGGGCATCAGCCTCTATGCCATGGCCATCATTCTGCAGGCGGTGCTGGGATGGAGTTTTACCGCCAGCGTTCTCATCGCGTGCCTCGTCGTGCTGGTTTACATCCTGCTGGGCGGCCTGACGGCGACGATCTACAACGAAGTGCTGCAGTTCGTCCTCATTGTCGCCGGCCTCACGCCGTTGGTCGTCCTGGCGTTGCGGGAATTTCACGGCTGGTCGGGACTCGCGGCGGCGCTCCCGGTAAATCTGCGCCACACCTGGCAAGGCCTTCCGGCGGCGAGCCCGTTCAGTTCGGCGATGGACGGGGTGGGAAACGTCCTCGGGCTCGGGTTCGTGCTGAGCTTTGGTTATTGGTGCACCGATTTCCTGCTGATCCAGCGCGCGCTCGCCGCCAAAAGCCTGCGGGCGGCCGTCCAGACGCCGCTCATCGGCTCCGTCGTCAAGCTATTTTTCCCCGCCCTGGTCGTTTTGCCGGGCCTGGCGGCGGTGGCGATTTTCCCGCAGGGACTTGCCCAGCGCTACGATCTCGCGCTCCCCAATCTCATGACGCGTTACTACTCGCACGGGCTGCTGGGCCTGGGCGTGACGGCGATGCTGGCGAGCTTCATGTCGGGGATGGCGGGGAATATCACCGCCTTCAACACCGTGTGGACCTACGACCTTTACCAGGCTTATCTCGCGCGAGGCCGCACGGATCGTCACTATCTCGTCGTGGGCCGCGTCGCCACCGTCGCGGCGACTCTGCTTTCGATCGCCACGGCCTACATTGTGCTGAGCTTCAACAATTTGATGGATTACGTGCAGTTGCTCTTCTCGTTCTTCAACGCGCCACTTTTCGCCACGTTTCTTCTCGGCATGTTCACGCGCTGGGCGACGCCCACGGGAGGATTTGTCGGGCTGGTGGCCGGCACGCTCGCCGCGGGCTTGCATTACCTCGCCTACCGTTCGCACTGGCTCCCCTACGGCAGCGACATGTCCGCGAATTTCTATGGAGCAATCTGCTCCTGGACGGTGTGCTTCCTGGTGACCATCGGCGTCAGCCTGCTGACGAAACGCAAGCCCCCCGAAGAACTGGCCGGCTTGGTCCATACCGCGAAGCCGCGCGAAGCGACGATGGATTCGCGCGGACGCCTGCATATCTGGATCTTTGCAGCACTCGTGATGGCTGTTCTCATCATCCTGAACTGGGTATTCTATTAGCGTGGTTCTTGGCCGGTCAGAGCCGGAAGGGGAGGAAATCCGTCATGCAGATTGTTCACATCCATGTGCGAGTCAAACCCGAATTCGTCGAAGCCTTCAAACAAGTGACCATTGAAAATGCCCGGGAAAGTATCCAGGAACCGGGAATTGCCCGTTTTGACGTGATCCAGCAGGCGGACGACCCCACTCGCTTCGTGCTGGTCGAGGTCTATCGAACTGCGGATGCTCCCGCCCAGCACAAAGAGAAGGCCCACTATAAAAACTGGCGGGACAAGGTCGAGACGATAATGGCCGAACCACGGACGAGAGTGATTTACTTCAACCTTTTCCCGACGAACGAAGGCTGGTGAGCCGCAATGCGCTTTGAATTCGCCACCGCGACGCGCATTGTTTTCGGCCCCGGAGCCGTGCGCGAGGTCGTGCCCGCCGCCCAGGCGCTGGGGCGGCGCGCGCTCGTCGTGACGGGCCGCTCGACCGAGCGCGCCGCCGGCCTCGTGGCAGACTTGGCGGCCGCCGGAGTCTCCTCTGCCCTCTTCTCAGTTGCGGAAGAACCCAGCATCGCGCTCGTCCGGGAGGGACAGCAGTTCGCGCGCGCCGAACAGTGTGACGTCGTCATAGGCTTCGGCGGCGGGAGCGCTCTCGATGCCGCCAAGGCCGTTGCGGCGCTTCTCACCAATAGCGGCGATGTGATGGACTATCTCGAAGTCATCGGCGCGGGGCAGGCGCTCAGTGTTCCCAGCGCGGCCTTCATTGCTATTCCGACCACCGCGGGTACCGGCACCGAGGTCACCCGCAACGCCGTCCTGGCCTCGCCCGAGCACCGCATCAAGGTCAGCTTGAGAAGCCCGTTGATGCTTGCCCGCCTGGCCGTAATCGATCCTGAGCTGACCTACGACCTGCCGCCCGCCATCACCGCGCGGACGGGCCTGGACGCCCTGACGCAACTGATTGAACCTTACACCTCGAACCGCGCCAACCCGCTCACCGACGGCTATTGCCTGGAAGGAATGAAGCGCGTGGCGCGCTCGCTACGCCGGGCGTACCACGACGGCCACAACGCCGAGGCTCGAATGGACATGTCGCTCGCCAGTCTCCTCGGTGGATTGTCGCTCGCCAATGCCGGCTTGGGCGTCGTGCATGGATTCGCCGCACCGATCGGCGGAATGTTTCCCGCTCCCCACGGAGCGGTCTGCGCGGCGCTGCTGCCTCACGGCATGGAGGTCAACATTCGAGCGCTCCGCGCCCGCGCCCCTGGATGCGAGACGTTGCATCGCTACGAGACGGTGGCCCGCATACTGACGGGCAAGCCAAACGCGACTTTGGAAGAGGGCGTGGAATGGGCGAGTGAGCTTGTGAGGGGGCTCCAGATTCCGCCGCTCGGCACCTACGGAATCGAAGCCGGCGACATCCCGACCCTTGCGGAAAAGGTATCCAAGGCGAGCAGCTTGAAGGCGAATCCCATCGTCCTCACGGGAGACGAGCAGCGGGAGGTCCTGAGCCGCGCACTCTGACTGGCGGGATCATTCGGTCGGGGTTCTGAGGGACCCGTGACGGCGATCAGCGATATCTGCCTGCGCGTGAGATGCTGAATCTGCACCGCTGGCGGCTGAAGGCAGCTTGTACGAAATACCTTTCGATAGATTCTGGAGGGAACGAATGAGACCGACTCTTCGACTGCTGCAAGATGGTCTGATCGATAGAATCATCGCGGAAGCCCGGGAGGTACTCTGCAAGCTGGGCGTCGAGATCCATAACGAGTCTGTGCTCGGTCTGCTGGCTGACCACGGCGCCGAGGCCGACAAGAACACGGGGATCGCCCGCCTCGCGGCAGACCTCCTCGACAAAGCGCTCGCGACCGTCCCCCACTCCTTCAAACTCTACGACGTCTTGGGGAACGAAACGCACGATTTCCGGGGTGACAACGTCTACTTCACTCCCGGCTCGGCGGCGATCAACATCCTGGACAGCCAGACCGGCGAAATGCGCCGGCCCACGACCGCGGACTACATTCGCTACGTCAAGGTGACGAGCGGCCTCCCGCACATCGCGTCGCAGAGCACCGCGCTGATTCCCGCCGACGTTCACGAGAGGATTTCGGATAGTTACCGGCTCTATCTGAGCCTCCTGTACGGCGAAAAGCCGGTGGTGACCGGAGCCTTCACCGTCGAGGCGTTCGAGATCATGAAGGACCTGCAACTCACCGTGCGCGACACCGAGCAGGAGCTGCGCGCCAAGCCGCTCACCATCTTCTCCTGCTGCCCCACTGCGCCCATCAAGTGGAGCGACGTGACCAGCCAGAATCTGGTTGATTGTGCCCGCTGGTCGATTCCCGTGGAGCTGGTGTCTATGCCGCTTTCGGGGTTCATGGCGCCCGTCACTTTGGTGGGAGGCCTGGTCCAGCAAACTGCCGAGAATCTGAGTGGCGTGGTGATCAGCCAGTTGGTAAATCCGGGGGCTCCGATCTTGTACGGTGGCTCTCCGGCCGTGTTCGACATCCGGTTCGAGACCCCTCCGATGGGAGCAATCGAAACGATGATGCTCGACTGCGCTTCGAGCGAGATCGGGAAGCGCCTGGGCATGCCGACGCAGGGTTACATTGCCTTGAGCGACGCGAAGCAGTTGGACGCGCAGGCGGGCCTGGAGACAGGCATCGGCGCGGCTTTGGCGGCGCTCTCGGGCATCAACAGCATTTCGGGCCCAGGAATGCTGGATTTTGAAAGTTGCCAGAGCCTGGAGAAGCTCGTCGTCGATAACGAAATCTGCGGGATGACCTACCGTCTGCTACGCGGGATCGAGCCGCGGGAAGACTTCCCGGCGATTCCCATTTTCGAGGAACTGCGGCGGGAGAAACATTTGCTGATCGCCGACCACACCCGGCGCTACCTGCGCGAGGAGATTACCTTCCCCGGCGCGGTCATCGATCGCGCCAACCGCGCTCGCTGGCTGAAGGGAGGCAAACTGACGATGCGGGAACGCGCCGCGCAGGAGGTGTCGCGGCTCATCGCGAGCTACACGCCCTCGCGTCTGCCCGAGGCAGCAAAACTGGAGCTAACGCGCCGGATGGAGCGCGAGGGCCGGCGATACGGGTTGGAGGCCCTGCCGAAGAGAGACGAATGAGGCGGCCAATCCAGTGACGAGAACCGGGCTTCTTCTGCTGCTCAGCCGCGGGCGAGCGCGGCTTTGATCCGCTCCGGCGTCATGGGCAATTGCAGGAGCCGGGCCCCGGTGGCATCGAACACAGCGTTGGCGATCACGGCGCCCATGCAGATGACCGCTGGCTCTCCCCCTCCCTGTGCCGTTGAGTTTTTCGCGTCCAGGATGACCGTCTCGATTTCGGGGACCCAGGAAAAGTGCGGAATGGTGTACGTGTCGAAATTGGAGTCGTGGATATCCCCGCCCGTGAATCGAATCTCCTCCGTCAAGGCGTATCCCAGGCCCATGGTGATGCAGCCTTCCATCTGGAGCCTCGCGCCCTCGGGATTGACGCACAGTCCCATCTCTTGAGCGCAGACGACCCGCTTGACGCGGACGTTTCCCGTGTTCTTGTCGACTTCGACTTCTGCCATATGCGCGACGTAGGTGCCGACATCGGTTCCACATGCCACCCCATAACCGCGCCCGCTCGGAGCCTTCGCTGGTGACCAACCGAATTTCTCCGCGACGGCCTGCAAGACGCGCCGCATTCTCTCGTCTTTCAGATTCTTCAGCCGGAACTCGACGGCGTCGATTCCGGCCTTCGCGGCCAGCGCGTCGATGTGGGACTCCCGGGCATAAGTGTTGGTGTTGTTGCCGGGAGCTCGCCACGGGCCTGTGGCGAAGGGATGTGAACCGGGTACGCCCGTCCAGCCCGAGCCATAGGCCATCGTCCGATGATGCGTGATGTTGTAGAACTGCTCCGACCCTCTTGCTCCGGCGAAATACACGCCGTAATCCCAGAAGGAAATCAACCCTGAGTCGCTGACTCCCGCCTTGATCTTGACGACCGCCGCGGGACGAAACGTGTCATAGAAGAACTCCTCAGCCCGTGTCCAGGCCACCTGGATCGGCTTGCCGGTCAGCTTGGCTAGCCTCGCCGCCTCCAGAGCTTGCTGGATGTTGCTCTTGCCACCGAAGCCTCCGCCCACAAAGGGAGTGATGACTCGCACGTTCTCCACCGGCAGGCCCAGAAGCGAAGCGGCCGCGTCCTTCAAGGGGAAGGGCGTTTGCGTGGAAGCCCAGATGGTTAACTTGTTCCCCTCCATTTTGGCGAGAGCCGTGTGCGGTTCCATGGGGGCGTGGGAGACATAACTGTTCAGGTAGGTTTCCTCAACGACGAAGCGAGCGACGCTTTGCCCTTCAGCAAGGTTTCCAGCCTCGGCAACGGTCTCGCCTTGGGGGGCAACCTTCACCAGGTGCTCGAAGATCGTCTTGTCGTCCGCGTACGGCTTTGGCTGGTCAAACTTGGCTTTGATTCTCCCCAGCGCCTTCTCCGCTGTGTCGGCCTGCGCGTGAAGCACTGCGATCAGATCTCCTTCCTGAACGACCTGAACACCATCGATTTCCCGTGCGCCCGAGGTATCCACGCTGACCAGCTTGGCGCCGTGAGCCGGCGGCCTCAGGATGCGGGCACACAGCAGGCCGGGCTGCTTGAGGTCCCCGGAAAATCGGGCCCTACCGGTGACCTTGTCGACAGAGTCTCTTCTCAGGGTCGGTTTCCCCACAATGGTGAAATCGGCGGCTGTCTCCACCGCCGCTCCCTTCACGTGCCGCAAGATCTTCTTTCCCTTGGCGAGTTCGGCGTAGCTGACTTTCTTCTGCCCCGCCGCCTCATAAACGACGCCGTCTTTGGTTTTGAGCCGGTCTTTCGCTACCCCCAGTTTTTCGGCGGCCAACTCCACCAGCACGGCCTTCGCCTCGGCCGCGGCCGCCCGGAAAGGTGGGCCGAAGAAGCGCGTCGTCATGGAACCGAAAGTTCCCCGGTCCCAAGGGCAGAGGTCCGTATCGCCCATCACCATTCCTACGGAATCCAGAGAAACGTCGAGCTCGTCGGCAAGCATCTGGGCAAGAGAGGTGATGACTCCCTGGCCCAGCTCGACTTTTCCGGTAAAGCCAGTTACCCGGCCGTCTTCTCCGATCCTGAGAAAGGCGTTGAAATCCTCGGGAAGTTGCTGGCCCCCGCCGCGGCGTCGCTCGCCTTCCTGGGTCGCCAGCGAATGGGGAACGGTAAAGCAGATAACGATACCTCCACCCACCAGCTTCAGGAACTCGCGGCGATCGAGCGGAAACGTCGGCCCTGCTTCGCCCGTCACACCGGAGAAATCCAGTTCGAGGTTCGCTTCTTCAAGGCTCCGTGATCTCGCGTCAAAGGTTTTCATCGCGCGCTCCCTCCCATCTGTTTGGCGGCTGTTTCGATGGCCTGGATGATCCGCGTATGCGCTCCGCAGCGGCACAGGTTGCCGTCCATTTGCTCGATAATCTGGCGGCGCGAGGGTCGAGGAGAATTGAGCAGCAAGCTGTAGGCGTTCATGATCATCCCCGGCGTGCAGTACCCGCACTGCAAGGCGTCATGCTCGACGAAGGCTTTCTGCAAGGGATGCAGCTTGCCGTTCTGCTCCAAGCCCTCGATGGTCGTGACGTCCTTGCCCGCCACGTCCTTCATCTCGATTGAGCACGAACGCGCGGCTTTGCGGTCAACCAGCACCGTGCAGGCCCCACAAAGTCCCTCGCCGCAGCCGTACTTGCTGCCCGTCAACCCCAAGTCGTAGCGCAAGACCCACAGCAGAAAGCGCACGTCAAGTCTTGGTCACGGCGGCGGATATGCGCCAGGCGAAACCAGGCGCGCTGATAGAATCGTTCCTGGGCGATGGCGCCGCCGCGGTCTTGGTCGGTGCGGGCGATGC
>JAIQGB010000193.1 GCA_020072905.1 Terriglobia bacterium
GGGCCTTTTGTAGCGCGGAGAGATGAGGTCGGTGGCTACCCTCCCGCCGCCCGCGTCGTTGCCATTGCCCCCGGCAATCCGTTGAGCGCAGACCCCGCGGACGAAAACTAACGCTGGCCAAATCGGCGCATTTCGAGTATACTAATTTTGCTTGATCAGTTTTTGTGACCCAAATCCGGTTCGAAGGCGGCCACAGAACCAATGATTTTGTGGCCTTTTTTGCTTTTGGCGGGTGGTTACGAGAGCGGAACAAGAAAATTTCAACACAAGAGGTTTTGAATCAGAACATGGAAAAAGAACAAGGTAAAGTGAAGTGGTTTAACGACGCGAAGGGCTATGGATTCATCCAGCGCGCTTCCGGCGACGACGTTTTCGTGCACCACTCGGCCATTCAGGCGACAGGCTTCAAGTCGCTGAGCGAAGGCGAGACGGTCGAGTTCACCGTGACCAAGGGTCCCAAGGGCTGGCAAGCTGAGAACGTTGTGAAACTCTAACTTCCCGGGTAAAGCTCCCGTCCGCGGCCGCGAGCCCGGACGGGAGCTCCCACATCAGCGGATCGTCTATGAGTCGAAGCGCCGTCATCCAATACATCGGATTCCAACTGAAGCCCCGCGGCCGCGATTACGCCTACCGCGTCGTGGACCCCAAGAACGAAGCGCGGGAGTTTACGTTGACGATCTCCAACCAGGCGTTTGTGGAGCGGCATGTGCCCTACCAGGACGCCGCCGACCTCTGCTATCAGAAGTTGCAGAAAGAACTCTCCGGAGAGAGCGCCGAGCGCCCGCTCCAACGCCACTTCACGATTTCCGACCAGGAACTTGAGGAGTACCGCCAGAGAAATCGCCCCGACAAGAAGCGTCGATAGGCTTTTCCCTTCGTTGCGATCCTCGCCTCGCTCCTTCCCCCTTCCCCTTCCCGCGATTCGGTTTGATGTTCTCGCCACGATTCGGCTAAGCTACGTCGGCGCGGAAACCAGTCGCGCCCCGCGCACCGCAAGAGGTCACACCATGCCGAAATACGTTCTAGCGCTCGACCAGGGAACCACCACCTCGCGCGCCATCCTGTTTGATCGGGAGGGCAATGCGTGCGCCGCGGCGAGCCAGGAATTCAAGCAGCATTACCCGCAGCCCGGCTGGGTCGAGCACGACGCGGAGGAAATCTGGCAGTCACAGCGCGCCGTGGCGGAGAAAGTGATCCGCCAGGGGAAAGCCGCGCCGGAAGACATCGCCGCCCTCGGCATCACCAACCAGCGCGAGACGGTTGTCCTCTGGGATCGTGCCAGCGGCAAACCGATCCACCACGCGATCGTCTGGCAGTGCCGCCGCACTGCGCCAATGTGCGACCGCATCCGCGCGGAAGGCTATGACCAGGTGCTGCGTGAGAAAACCGGACTCGTCACGGACGCTTACTTTTCCGGCACCAAGATTGTTTGGCTGCTCGAAAACGTTCCGGGGGCGAGGGACCGTGCCGAGCGCGGCGAACTCGCCTGCGGAAACATCGACACCTGGCTCATCTGGAATTTGACGCGCGGCCGCACGCAAGTCACCGACGTTTCCAACGCCTCGCGAACACTGCTCTTCAACCTGAAAACGCTCGCCTGGGATGAGGAGATCCTGAATTACTTCCGCATTCCCGCGGCGCTCCTGCCCGAGGTGAAATCCTCGAGTGAAGTCCTGGGCGAGACGGACTTGTTCGGAGGAGCGCTTCCCGTCGCCGGCGTGGCGGGCGACCAGCAAGCGTCGCTCTTCGGCCACCAGTGTTTCCAGCGCGGCGCGGCAAAGAACACCTATGGGACGGGCTGCTTCCTCCTCATGAACACGGGAACCCAGATTCCCCACTCAGACTCGGGGCTGGTGGCCACCGTGGCCTGGGGCCGCAACGGCGTCACAACTTATGCGCTCGAAGGTAGCGTCTTCATCGCCGGCGCGGCCATCCAGTGGCTGCGCGACGAATTGCAGATCGTCCGCGATGCGGCGGAAACGGAGGCCATGGCGCTCGCCGTCGAGGATACGGGTGGCGTCTATTTCGTCCCCGCTTTCGTCGGCCTGGGCGCGCCGCATTGGGACGCTTACGCGCGCGGCACCATCGTGGGCATCACGCGCGGCACGAACCGTAATCACCTCGTACGCGCGGCGCTCGAATCGATCGCCTACCAAACGCGCGCGGTGGTGGACGCCATGGCGCACGACTCCGGCATCCGCCCCGAAGTCCTGCGCGTGGACGGCGGCGCGGCACGCAATGATTTCCTCTGTCAGTTTCAGGCGGATATTCTGGGGATTCCCGTCGAGCGTCCCGTCAGCACGGAATCCACGGCGCTCGGCGCGGCGTATCTGGCGGGCCTCGCCACGGGCTTCTGGAAAGACGAACAGGAGCTCACCGCCCAACTCAAGGTCGCCAAGCGCTTCGAACCCTTGATGCCCACCTCCCGCCGCGAGGAACTCTACGCCGGCTTCGAGCGCGCCATCGAGCGCGCCAAGGGCTGGGCAAGCTAGCAGCGGCACCACATTTATGTGATAAGCTGCGCGCATGAGTGTGGCCGAGGTCCTCCAAACCAAACGTGAAGAAGTGCTTCGGGTCGCGGCCCGTCACGGCGCGCGAAACGTCCGCATTTTCGGCTCGGCGGCCCGCGGCGAAGCCGGGCCTTCCAGCGACGTGGACTTCCTGGTCGAGTTGGAAGAAGGCCGCAGTCTCCTGGACCTGGTGGGACTCTGGCAGGACCTGGAGAGGCTTCTCGATCGCCCCGTGGATGTCGTCGAGCCTGAGGGCTTGCACTGGTACATCCGGGATAAAGTGCTCCGCGAAGCTGTCCCGCTATGAAGGACAACAAGCTCTACCTCATCCACATCCTGGAATGCATTTCGCGCATTGAGCAGTACACCTCGGAGGGCAAAGACGCCTTCCTGCGGGACACCCGGACCCAAGACGCCGTCCTGAGGAACCTGCAAATCATGTCCGAATCTACTCAACGACTTTCATCTGAACTCAAGGCCGCGCATCCCGAGGTGGCTTGGGACAGAATCGCGGGGTTCCGCAATGTGCTTGTCTACAGCTACTGGGCATCAATATGGCCCGCGTATGGGAAATCGTCGAACACGGCGTGCCGGGATTAAAGCAGGAAATCGAAGTGGTCCTTAAGAGCCTTCCCCTAGCCCCATGACACGCCGACAGCGGCAAAACCAGTCTTCCGGGCGCCGGCAGCGCGCCGTGGAGCGTGCCAAAGGCTGGGCAAGGTAGCGCTGGCCTTCAGGCCAGCACACATACATGACGCTCATGGATCGCGGACTGTCGGCTGTTCTCACTGCAGTCTCCTTCTTGGCCGCGCCGCTGACGCGGCCGGTGCCCGCCCAAACCGGCCAGCAGCAGTCGCGGCCGTTCACGCCGGGCACCTGCGGGCGCGTGGACCCCACCTACATCCGCCTCGCCGAGCAGACGGGCGGGCAGCCGATGTTCCTGCAGCCTTCCGAGATGGCTGCCGCCGGCCACCTGATGCGCGAGACGACCTTGAACAACACCGACGCGATGCTCTACGCCACGGCGCACCTGGGCGGACAGTCGCGTGGATACGCGATACCGATTGATTCGGCCGTGAAGCGCGTGACGTTCTCGCTCTCCTTCGACGCGCCGGGGACGACGATGACGCTCCTCCGCCCCTCCGGCGCAGCGGTTACCTCGGGCGAGGGCGGAGTGGAAATCTCCGAGTGGACTTGCGGGCGCATCATCACGATTGGCTCGCCGGAAAAAGGCACGTGGCATGTTCAGATGAGCGGCACGGGAAGGTTCTGGCTGCGCGTGACTGCTCAAGCCGATCTCTACATTTTGAGCGTCGAGTTCGTGCAATTGGGCGGACGTCCGGGCCACGAAGGCTACTTCAAGATTCCCGGGCAGCCACTCACCGGTCGCCCCCAGACGCTTCAGGCTACGGTTTCCGGCGCACTCCAATCGGCGAAGTTCAAGCTGGCCTCTGCCGACGCCGAAGCGATCCAACCTGTAAACATGAAAGAAGAAAGTTCCGACCCGGAAGACCACGAGTACCTGGGCACCGTGACTCTGCCCAAGCAGCCATTCCGCGTAGCGGTGAGTGGGCTTGATGGAAATGGTCTGCCCTTTCAGCGGATGTATCTCACCCAATTCCGCGGCACGACGATTGACATCGCACCGAGCAACGACTTCGAAGACCTGCGCGCCGGCTCGACGACCACACTGACCTTCGGTGTCCGCAACTATGGCGAGGCGGGTTCCTTCCGCTTCCTGGCCGTGGATAGTCGCGGGTCTATCATTCCAACGCAGCCCGCCGAAGTCGCCCTCGCCTCGGGAGCTTCAGCCCAGGTCAGACTGGACGTCACCGTCCCGCCTGGAACCACCCCCGGCACAGGCCTCACGGTCACCATCACCGCCACGAGCACGACCGACCCTGAAATCAACAATGGGACCTCCGTGGAACTCGCCGTAGGCGGCCCGTAGAACCCCGCTACAAAAAGATGCGCTTCGAAGCCCAAGATTCTTGTTCATCGCCCGCCCCGGTGTGTGAAGATAGGCGTGGAGAATTCCCATGACCCAAGAACGTCGCGCCCGTTATCTGCTCGCCCTATTTCTTTTGCTCCTCGTCGTGGCGCCGCTGCTCAGCAGCGGCACGAGCCTGCTGGTGGATTGGATGTGGTTTCGCGAAGAGGGTTTTCGCGTCATCTTCTCGAATATTCTCAAAGCCCAGATCGAATTGAGCACGATCGCCGGCGTAGGCTTCATGGCGGTGGCCGCGCTCAACCTGCTCATCGCGCGCGTGCTCGCCCGCCGCCACGGCTTCCGCGTCTACGATGAAGTTCTGGAACTGCCCGCGCTCGACCGTTTCAGCTCCCTCTTCCGCGGCTTGATCTGGGTGGGCGTGCTGCTCGTCGGCTACGTCCTCGGGCACTGGGGCATGACGCACTGGCAGGAGTACTTGCTGGCGCGCCATGCCGTGACGATGGGCCATGCCGATCCGCTCTTCGGCATCGACTTGGGGTTCTTCCTCTTTCAACTGCCCTTCCGCTGGTTCCTATTCCATCTGGCGCTCGTCACCGTGATCGGCTGCCTGTTCAGCGCCATCGCCCTCTATCTCGTCGAAGGCGGCGTCTGGGTGACGCCGCGCGGACCGCGCCTGGCGCCCGCAGCCCGCGCGCATCTGATGTCGCTCGGGGCCGTCATCATGGTCCTGGTGGCGTACCGCGTCCGCCTCGCCATGTACGGCCTGCTCTACTCCGAGCGCGGCATGATCTTCGGTGCGGGCTACACGGACGTGCACGCCACGCTGCCCGTCCTCAGGGTCGTGATGGTGCTCACGCTCGTGACGGCGCTGCTCTTTCTGGTGACCGCCGTGCGCGGCCGCCTGCGCCCGGCCATCTACGGCGTGATCGGAACGCTCGCGGTCGCGGTGCTGGGCGGCAGCTTCTATCCTGAGATGATCCAGCGCTTCATCGTCACACCCAACGAGATCGACAAGGAAACGCCCTATATCGCCCGCGCCATCGAATTCACGCGCCAGGCGTACGCGCTCGACCGCTTCGAGGAGCGCCAATTCTCCGCCGTCGAGGACCTCAAGCTCGACGACATTCGCGCCAACCAAGCCACCATCCGCAACGTCCGGCTCTGGGACCACAAGCCGCTGCTCACCACCTTCGCGCAGCTCCAGGAAATCCGCACCTATTACGACTTCGAGCGCGTGGACAACGACCGCTACTGGGTCGATGGCGTCTATCGCCAGGTCTCGCTGTCGCCGCGCGAACTCGCCGCCGCGAGCCTCCCCAGCCGCACCTGGATCAACGAGCACCTGACCTATACGCACGGCTACGGGCTGTGCCTCGGCCCCGTGAATGAGTTCACCCGCGAAGGCCTGCCGGTGCTCTTCATCCGCGATATTCCGCCCGTCTCCACGACCTCGGTCGAGGTCAAGCGACCGGAAATCTATTACGGCGAGTTGCCCAACGATTACTGCTTCGTGCGCACTGCGGCGCAGGAGTTCGATTACCCCGCCGGCGACAAGAACGTTTACACGAATTACCAGGGCAAGGGCGGCATCCCCGTCAGCGGCTTCTGGCGGCGGCTGCTCTTCGCGCTGCGCTTCGGCGAGCTGAAAATTCTGCTCTCCACGGATATCGGCCCCGAAAGCCGCCTGCTGATCTATCGTCGCGTCCTGGAGCGCGCCTCGCGGCTGACGCCCTTCCTCCGTTACGACGAGGATCCGTACCTGGTCATCACCGACGATGGCTCGCTCGTCTGGATGCTCGACGGCTACACGACTTCCGATTGGTATCCCTACTCCGACCCCAGCCCCGGCGTCGGGAACTACCTGCGCAACGCCGTCAAGGCCACCATCAACGCCTACTCCGGCCAGGTGAATTTCTATATCGCTGACCCGACCGATCCGCTGATTCAGGCTTATTCGCACATCTTTCCCGGCGTCTTCCAGCCCCTCGATGCCATGCCCAAAGACCTGCGCGCGCACATTCGCTATCCTGAAGGGTTCTTCTCCATCCAGGCGCGCAAATACGCCGTCTTCCACATGACCGACCCGAACGTCTTCTACAACAAGGAAGACCTGTGGCGCGTGGCCCAGAACGCCACGCGGGGCGAGGCCGCGCCCATGAGCCCCTACTACACCATCATGAAGCTGGCGGAGGTGGGAACGAAAGAGGAGTTCATCCTCATGGTGCCCTTCACGCCCGCGCGCAAGGACAACATGATTGCCTGGATGGCGGCGCGCTGCGATGGGCCCGACTATGGCAAAGTCCTCGTCTTCACTTTCCCCAAACAGAAACTCGTCTACGGCCCGCAGCAGATCGAATCTCGGATCGATCAGAGTCCGACCATCTCCCAGCAACTCACCCTCTGGGACCAGCACGGCTCCAACGTCATTCGCGGAACGTTATTGGTCATCCCTGTCCTGAATTCCGTCCTCTACGTTCAGCCCCTCTATCTCGCCGCCACGGAAGGCGGCGGACTGCCGCAATTGACGCGCGTGATTGTGGCCTACTCCGACCACATCGTCATGGAAACGAGCCTCGAAGCCGCTCTGGATCGGATCTTCGGCGGCGGAACTGCCCAGGCCCCCGCACAAGCCACGCCGACCGCCGCGGGCCCTCCGCCCTCCGCCGGCGCTGCCGCTCCCGACATTCAGGCCCTCATTCGCGAGGCCAACCAGCACTTCGAGCGCGCTCAGCAGTTGCTTCGCCAGGGCGACTTCGCGGGCTATGGTGAGGAGACGCGGAAACTGGGCGAGGTGCTCAAGCGCCTCGCTGCCACGCAAGGGCAGAAGTAGGCGGAACGCAGCCTTCGCTTGCGCCAAGACTAGCCGGGACGAATGTCCAGACGCAGCGTGGTACAATCGGGCCGAGGTGCGCCATGACCTGGCAGGAGCGAATCACTGTCGACCCCACGATTTGCCACGGCAAAGCCTGCATTAAGGGCACGCGCGTGATGGTCTCAGTGGTATTGGACAACCTTGCGGCGGGGGAAACGGCCGAGGAGATAGCCAAGTCATATCACCTGACCACCGAGGATGTGCAGGCCGCCATTGCCTACGCCGCTGAACTCGCCAGGGAGCGATTCGTGCCGTTGGGAATGGTGTGATGCGCTTCAAAACCGACGAAAACCTGCACCCTGAGGTAGCCGCGTATCTCCTGAAACATCGGCACGACGCTGTAACCGTTTGGGACGAGGGTCTGCGCGGTAAACCAGACGCACAGATCATCGAAACCTGTCGGCGTGAAAGGCGTGCTCTGCTCACCCTGGATGTCGGTTTTGGCAACATTCGGACCTATCCCCCGGAGGGAAATCACGGGATCATTGTTTTACGTTTGGATGATCAGAGCCGAGAGCATGTGATGGCCGTTCTTCCCAAGCTGCTCGACTTGATGCAGACCGAACTGGTGGAAAAGCGCCTGTGGGTTGTTGACGAAAGGGGAGTGCGGATCCGAGGGAGCGAGTCCGAGCTAGAGGAGTTGTAACCACGCCAGGCGCGCTTCGGCCGCGGGACCACGCCTAACATCGTCGTGGATGAAGTCGCCGACCCCACACACTGCCGAGCGCT
>JAIQGB010000194.1 GCA_020072905.1 Terriglobia bacterium
AGGGGGACGTATCGGACGGGGTAGCTGACGCATCTAACCAACTGTGCCCCACATTGACGAGTGGAGAAGCTTCTTTGCAGCCTGCTTCGCAGCTCTTTCCCGTCGTTTCTCTTCCTGACGACAAGTTCCACGACCATTGCGGCGTTTTCGCCATCTATGGGCATCCGGAAGCCGCCAAGCTCGCGTACCTGGGCCTCTACGCGCTCCAGCACCGGGGTCAGGAAAGTGCCGGGATCGCCGTTTCCGACGGCGAAATGCTCACCTGCCACAAAGGCATGGGCCACGTCGCGGAGGTTTTCACCAAGCCGGTTCTGGCAGGACTTACGGGACCTTACGCCATCGGCCATACGCGGTACTCGACGGCCGGCGACACCGATCTGAAGAATGCCCAACCGCTCATGGTGAGCTGCCAGAAGGGGCAAGTGGCGCTCGCGCACAACGGCAACCTCGTAAACGCCTCGAGCATCCGGCGTGATCTGGAAAGCCGCGGCGACATTTTCCAGACCTCCAGCGATACGGAAGTCATCCTCCACTACCTGGCGCGTTCCAAGCACAACGGCATCCCGGAATCCCTTGCCGATGCGCTCGACCGCGTGGATGGCGCCTACTCGATCGTGGCGCTCTTCAAGGACAGCGTTTACGGCATCCGCGACCCGCGCGGGTTCCGTCCGTTGTCGCTGGGACAACTGGAGGACGGCTACGTCATCGCTTCCGAAACCTGTGCGTTCGATCTGATCAGCGCCAAGCCCATCCGCGAAATCGAACCCGGCGAAATGGTCATTCTCGACAAGCGCGGCGTGACCTCGCTGCGTTTTGCCCCGCCGGCCCGCGTGGCGCAATGCATCTTCGAGCACGTCTATTTTTCGCGGCCGGACAGCGTCGTTTTTGGGCGCTCGGTGCAGGAAAGCCGCGAGATGCTGGGCCGCTTCCTGGCGCAGGAGCATCCCATCGAAGCGGACATGGTGGTCCCCGTTCCCGATTCCGGCGTGCCGGCGGCGACCGGCTTCTCCGAGGAATCGGGCATCCCCATGAAGATCGCTCTCATCCGCAACCACTACATCGGCCGGACGTTTATCGAACCCAGCCAGGCCATCCGCGACTTCGGCGTGAAGCTCAAGCTCAACCCGGTCCGCAGCCTGCTGGAGGGGAAACGCGTCATCCTGGTCGATGATTCCATCATCCGCGGAACAACCAGCCGCAAGATTGTGCGCATCGTAAGAGAAGGCGGAGCGCGCGAGGTCCACATGCGGATTAGTTGCCCGCCGACGCTTTCGCCGTGCTACTACGGCATTGACACTCCGACCAAGAAGGAGCTGATCGGAGCGACACACAGTGTGGAGGAGATCCGGCAGTACATCGGAGCCGACACGCTGGGCTATCTCTCTCTGGGGAACTTGCGGAAGGCCGTCGGCGATACCGAGGGCCGCTTCTGCATGGCCTGCTATACGACCAATTACCCGACTGCCGTTCAGGAGCCGCTGATCGCGCTGCGGCAACGAGACTGACCTTAATGGACCCGCTCGAACCCAAGCCCGAAGCCGCAGCGCCCGCGCCGGAGCCTTCGCCGCCCGGCGAGCCCGCCTCCTCCGGGAAGCGCCCGCGACGCGAGACCGTCTGGGAAACCGTCCGCTCGCTCGCGGTGGTCCTGATCGCGGTCTTCTTCATCCGGACTTTCGTCGCGGAGGCCACGGTGATCCCCACCGGCTCCATGGAGAAGACGATCCTGATCGGCGACCACGTCTTCCTGAACAAGCTGCTTTACGGGCCGCGGTTGCCATTCACCTCGCTGCGGGTTCCGCCGCTCAGGACGGTGCGGAGGCAGGAGATTGTGGCATTCCGCTATCCGCGCAACCCCTCGGTGATGTTTGTGAAACGGGTCATTGGCGTGGGCGGCGACCTGATCCGCATCAAAAACAAGAGGGTCTTTGTCAACGGTCAGCCGCTTGCTGAGCCTTACGTGCAGTACCAATTCGCCAGCCTGTTTCCGCTGCGAGACAATTTCCCGCCTCCCGTGGATCAGATCGCCACGCTGCCGGCGGCCTGGGGGCTCGATCCCGGCTGGGCCCGCGAGATGGCACAGTTCATCGAAAGGGATGGACTGCGCGTCCCGCCCGGATACCTTTTCATGATGGGCGATAACCGCGACAACTCGCTGGACAGCCGTTTCTGGGGCTTCGTCCCGCAGGAGTACGTGGTGGGTGAACCGCTGTTCGTCTACTGGTCGTATGACGCGCCTAGCAAGGATTGGACGGCGGAAGACGTCGCCGACCGGGTGAAGTTCAACCTCTCCATCGCTTGGAATTTTCTCCGCAGGACACGCTGGTCGAGGACCGGAAAGATCTTCTGAGTTGACCATAAGTCCGGCGTCCTCGCCGGCGGAAGCACACGGTTCTGCCTTTCATCCCATGCGCTATCGAGATGCGGGCGTCGATATCGACACCGCCAGCCGCGCCAAAGCTCGAATCAAGACCCTCGCGCGCCGGACATTCAATAAACGCGTCTTGAAGGATGTTGGGGCCTTCGGCGGCTTCTTTTCACTGCAAGGCCTGCCCCGTGACGCCGTGCTCGTTTCGAGCGTGGATGGCGTGGGCACCAAGCTCAAGATTGCCTTCGCGCTCGACCGGCACGCGACCGTCGGCGAGGACATCGTCAACCACTGCGTGAACGATATCTCCGTCCACGGGGCGGCACCGCTCTTTTTTCTCGACTATCTGGCGACGGGAAAGCTGCGCCCGCGCGTGGTGGTGGATATTGTCGAGGGCCTGGCGCGCGCCTGCCGCGCCGTCGGCTGCGCGCTCGTCGGCGGGGAGACCGCGGAGATGCCGGGATTCTATCCGCCCAACGAATACGATTTGGCAGGATGCATCGTAGGCTGGGTGCGCCGCAGCCGGATTCTGGACGGCAGCCGCATTCGGCCCGGCGATGTCATCCTCGGGCTCGCCTCTTCCGGGCTGCACACCAACGGCTATTCGCTGGCACGCAAGGTCTTGCTTGAGCAGGAGGGCCTGAAGCTGACGGCGCGCGTGCCGGAGCTGGGGCGTACACTCGGTGACGCCTTGCTCGCGCCGCACCGCTGCTATTGGCCCGTCGTGCGGACGCTCCTGGAGCCGGGCCTGCTGAACGGCATCGTCCATGTGACCGGCGGGGGGCTCACGGACAACACGCCGCGCATTCTCCCGCGCGGTTGCCAGGCGGAGATTCGCCTGGGCTCGTGGCCGGTGCCACCCCTCTTTGAATTGATCGCGCGCCGGGGGCGTGTCCCGCAAGACGACATGCTGCGCACGTTCAACATGGGTATCGGCCTAGCACTCATCGTGGCCGAGCGGAATCTCACGCGCGTCACGACGGCGCTGCAGAAAATGCGGGAAGAGTTTTGGATCATCGGCCGTATCATCCGCGGCCGTCCCAGCGTACAATACCTCGACGCATAGCCGGAAGCCCTCGCGACGGGTCCGGAGATTCGTCATCCCAAACGCATTCCTCGGTGAGAAGAAATCATGAAAAAACTCGGCATCTTGCTTTCCGGTCGAGGTTCGAACTTTGAAGCCATCGCCCGTAACGTCCAGGCGGGGAAGATTCCTGCGGAAATCGGCGTCGTCATCAGCAACAAGGAAGAAGCGGCAGGGCTGGCCACCGCCCGTCAGATGGGTTTGAAGGCTATCTGCATCCCCTCCAAGGGCAAGGAGCGCGAGGCCTTTGAGCGCGAGTTGGTCGCCGCGCTGCGCGAGCGCGAGGTGGATCTGGTGTGCCTTGCCGGCTTTATGCGCGTCCTCACTCCGTACTTCATCCGCGAGTTTCGCGGGCGCATCCTGAATATTCATCCGGCTTTGCTCCCGTCGTTCCCGGGCGTGGAAGTGCAGAAGCAGGCGCTCGACTACGGCGTGAAGTGGACGGGCTGCACCGTGCACTTCGTGGACGAGGGGGTAGATACCGGCCCGATCGTCTGCCAGGCCGCTGTGCCCGTGCTCGACGACGACACGCCGGAGGCGCTCGCGGCGCGCATCCTCAAAGAAGAGCATCGCATCTACACCGAAGCGGTCTGCCTCATCGTCGAGGATAAGATCCGCATCGAAGGCCGGCGCGTGCTTCTCAAGAAGTGAGATGCGGTTGGAGTCACCGCGTTTCGCGGCGCGCTCGAGTGTCAGGGGGAACGGCATGGGGACGCCGAACGCTGACCTGCCTGAGAATCTGCTCCCGGAACGGTTGTCCCGGTGATACACTGGAGTGTGTAGAATCCTATGGGCAGTAAAGTCAGGATCAACATCACGGTGGACGAAGAGACGGTCCGGTTGGCGGACCGGCTGGCTCGCCGCAAGAAAACCTCGCGCAGCGCGATCTTACGTGAAGGCGTGAGAGTGTTGGCGAATAACAACCAGCGTGAGGAGGAGGAAACGGCCCGTCGCCAGCGCCAGCGGGAAGCGGCTGCGACGATGGACCGGCTGGCCCGCTCGGCGGGAGACTGGCCGGCTGAAAAAATCCTCCGGGCCTCGCGGGATCGTCACGCGGCGGGAGGAAAGTAGAGCCGTTGCCCACGCTTCCCGAGTTTGTTCTGGACACTTCAGTCGCACTCAAATGGTTTTTGCTGCGTGACGAGGCGGATCGAGACCGCGCCCTGGCTCTGCGACGAGCCTTACTCGAAGGGCGGGTGATGCTTCGCGCTCCGGAACTCCTGGCCATTGAACTCGCCAATGTTCTGGTGGCCGGGCGGAAATTCACCGCCCGCCAGGCGGCCAGCGCGGTTGCAGCGTTGCGGAATCTCGCACTGCAGTTTCACCCACTCGAGTGGCAAACACTGAGCCTGGCCGTTGAGCTTGCCTCAGAGAGCGAAGCGGCTGTGTATGATTGCCTTTTTCTGGCTATGGCGGAGACTTGTGACTGTCTCCTCGTGACCGCCGATGAGTCTTTCCTCCGAAAAGTTGGGAAACACCCAAGGATTCTTCGACTAAGCCAGTGGCGTTTGTCCGATTGAATAGCAGGCTTCGATGACGATTGACGATCAAATCGCTTACCTCACGAAGGGCGCGGAGGAGACCATCCGCGTTGAGGAATTGCGCGCTAAGCTCGAGCGTGCGGCGAAGACCGGCAAGCCGCTGCGCGTCAAGGCGGGCTTCGATCCCACGGCGCCGGACATTCACCTGGGCCACACCGTCCTCATCCGCAAGCTGAAACATTTCCAGGATCTTGGCCACACGGTGATTTTCCTGATCGGTGATTTCACCGGGCTGATCGGTGATCCCTCCGGCCAGAACGTCACCCGCAAGCCGATGACCTCCGAAGAAGTCGCGGCGAATGCCGAGACGTACAAGAAACAAGTTTTCAAGATTCTCGATCCCGACAAGACGGTGGTGGATTTCAATAGCAAGTGGCTTGGCAAGCTCACCGGCCGCGACTGGATCACTCTGTGCTCCAAGTACACGGTGGCGCGCCTGCTCGAGCGCGACGATTTCTCCAAGCGCCTGAAGGAGCAGCGGCCCATTTCTGTCCACGAGCTCCTTTATCCCCTCGCGCAGGCTTACGATTCGGTGGCGCTGGAAGCCGACGTGGAGCTGGGCGGGACCGACCAGAAATTCAATCTGCTCGTCGGCCGCACGATTCAGGCCGAATACGGCCAGGAATCCCAGGTCATCATGACGATGCCGATTCTGGAGGGTCTCGACGGCGTCCAGAAGATGTCGAAGTCACTCGGCAACTACATCGGCATCAGCGAGCCGCCCGCCGAAATGTTCGGCAAGATCATGTCCATTTCTGACGACTTAATGTGGCGGTACTACCTGCTGCTCACGGACGAGGCTCCGAAGGACATCGAGGAGATCAAGGCGGCGGCCTCCTCGGGCGAGTCGCACCCGTTCGAACTGAAGAAGTCACTGGCTTACGAAATCGTCCTGGATTTCCACGGCGCTCAAGCCGCGGGTGAGGCGCAGCGCAGGTTTGAGGCAGAGATACAAGCCAAGACTCTTCCCTCGGACCTTCCCGTCTATGAGATTAGCGGCCCGCCGCAGCAGAGATTGGACAAGCTCCTGACGGGCTCGGGGCTAGCGGCATCGGGAACGGTCGCGCAGCAAAAGATGAAGGAAGGAGGCGTTTACATATCGTCTGCGGATTCAAACTTCTCCGAATGGCAACGCATCACCGACCCAACTTGGGTGCTCGATCTGGGGCGATTCCCTGAATGTATCATCCGATGGGGATCGACCAACAGACGGGATCGACTTCGAAGAATCAAGCACAAAGGCAAGTAAGACAGGGGACAGGGCCTGCCCTGCGCTTGACTTGCCGAATCCCCTCCTGCATCCTTCCGCCGTCCGTGCGAATCATCATCCTCTTCAATCCTGCGGCAGGGCGCGGCCGAGCGCGCCACAAGTTCCAAGCAGCGCTCGAAGTGGTGCAGCGCGGCGGCGTCGAGCCTGAGGTCCAGGAAAGCCGGGGCGCTGAGCATTTGTGCGAGTTGGCTCGCCAGGCCCTTGCCGAGCAGCCCGACGTCATCGTTTCGGCCGGCGGTGACGGCACACATCATTACGTCCTGAACGCGCTCGCGGGGAGCGACGTGCCCATGGGCATCCTTCCTCTGGGGAGCGGGAACGACCTCGCGCGGGGAATCGGCATTCCCGTTGATCCCCGTCGTGCGGCGGCGGCGCTGCTCAAGGGGAATTCAAAGCGGATCGACCTGGGGCGGGCAGGCGCAAGCTTCTATGGCGGGATGGCGGGAGCGGGCCTGGACGCCATGGTGGCTCGCTACGTCAATGAGCGGGCGCAGCGAGTCCGAGGGCGTCTCGCCTATGCGTGGGGGGTCCTTCGCTGCCTCCAAGCCTACCAGCCCCGGCCGCTGGAGGTCCGTGCCGACGGCTTGAATTTCAGCGGCGAGATCATGAGCGTGCTGGTCGGGAACCATCCCTTTTATGGGGGCGGCTTCCGCATCGCGCCGCGCGCTCGGGCCGACGACAGTTTGCTGGACATTTGTCTGATTCCGGCGATGAGCAAATTACAATTGCTGCCGTGGATCCCGCGCGTCTATCGGGGAACGCATCTGGCTCATCCGCGCATCCAGTACCTCCAAACACGGCGGATCGAGCTGCACTCACCCGAGCCTCTAGAACTCTTCGCTGACGGGGAATTCATGCAGGAACTCCCCGTTGCGATCGAAGCTGCTCCGCGCGCACTCCGGGTGATCGTGGCGCAGTGAACGGCGCAAGGCCACCGAAGGTTATTCTTCGTCTTTGGGGGGAGGAATTCGCAGGTTCAAAACGATGCGGTTGCGGGGGTCGATCGTGCTGATCCTGCGAACCCGCGAAGAGACGCCCTTGTAAGTGGCTTGCACTTCGTAGTCGCGGGTGATTTGCAGGTCGGAGAACTGATAGGTGCCGCTCTGGCCCGTATAGGTCGCCATCTTCTTGCTGTTCTGAAGGTCCGTCAGGGTCACCACGGCCCCGGAGATGGGATTCTCGGACGCGTCGGAGACTACGCCGCTCACGACCCGAATGGGCTTGGTTTCCTTTGCACACAGAGCGGACCATTGCGCGACGAGGATCCCCGCGAGAGCGCACAAGAGCAACCCGCGAATCCGGCGGACGCAGCACAACCCAGCGGCCAGTCTCTCCGGAAGGCTCCCTGACTCGCGAGCTTCGCCGACCCTGCGGCTACCAGCTTCCTTTTCCATCTTCGTCTTCTTCCTCTCCTGTTGAGATGACGTCAAGTTGCAAGGGGTTGGTATTCACCACCTCGAGTTCCGCGCCGCATTCGGGACAATCGAGTTTCTGGCCTTCCTCGATGTCGTCATCTTCCACGTCGATAGTGGCCTCGCACTCCGGGCAATAGGCCATAAGATACCCCCGAGCACTCCCCTGTATTTCGACACTCCCATCTCTAGTCATTTCTCCGCGCGATGTCAAGCGCCTAATGGCACAACTGCGAAAGCGGGTCAGAGGGTTCCGCAGGCGACATCAGGCGACCCGGGGGGTTCTTGCCCAGGCCCGCTTTGGC
>JAIQGB010000195.1 GCA_020072905.1 Terriglobia bacterium
GTGTTCTGAACGAAGGCAGCTACTGCAGTTTGAATGATGGCGCGGGCCCGCTCGTCAAGGTGATGCGCAGCCTCGAAGACCGTCCAGCCCAGGCCCTCGTAATTGCTGTCCTGGAGCATGGACTCGATTTCTGCCTGCACTTTGGAACGGTCGGCGAGATTGCGGCTCCGCCCTTGCCAGACCGCGTGTTCAACCGCTGCGATCAATAGTTGCTTGGGGAAGACCACATTGGCGCCATATGCCGGGCCGTAGTCACGCACCGAGCTGGCTCCAATCAGGTTGGTGAGCGCTTTGTTGCTGGCAACAACCCAGACGTCGCTCTGAGGAATGGCGGTCTGTTTGCGGAGGTATTCGAAAAGCGTGGGGCTGGTGGGCGCAAGCTTGCCCCAGTCATCCACACGCTGCCAGTTGCCGGTCAGAATGCTGGAAGTCGCGTTGAAGTGCGCGGTGACGCCATCATTCCGAACTTGCCGATAGAGTAATGATTGAGGTCCCAAGTCGTTTGCCAGGTGTGGGATGTTGGCGCGCCCCGCCGGCGAAAAGGTTTCCTGATCCCGAACACCGCCGAAAATGACCACGATGACCTTGCAGCCATCCGCACATTTCCGGGAGGTGCCACGGCCGCAGAGCGGGCGGGATAAAATGATTCGCGCCAGCAGCAGACCGGCAGCCCGAAGAAAGACGCGTTTGGAGAGGTCCATATTGGCAAACGCTCCGTGGCGTCTACCGCGGACTTCGCGACGGAGTCCCTCGTGGCCTGAAATATACCACAGTCCGAGGGGCCTGATGGTCCGCCCCTGGTGCGCGTGCCGTTGGAGGCCTTGACCTCCCAGCTCTTTCGGGTTTGAATCTAAGCGTGCCAACGATACCCGGACAGATTTGCATGAATCGGCAGCCCGGCGAACCGGGGAATGGTGTTGGCGTCTTGGTCTTACTTTGTGAGGAGCAGGGGCGAGGAGTGAACGGTGAGGGTCAAGGGGCAAGTTAAAGGAAGAACTCTTCTCGCTTGGGTGTTTTCGGCCGCCTTCATCTTGGGCGCGTGCGCGCTGCCGTTAGCAGGAAGCGAGGCGCAGAAATCGCCCGCCAGCACCCGCTTTGAGGAGGCGCAGAAACTCCTTCGCCAGAGAAATCCCGATGCGGCACTAGCCGAGGCGGAGGCGGGGTTGAGGCTCGATCCGCGAAGCGTCGAGGGCTTGGACTTGGTCGGCATCATCTACGTGCAGAAACAGGACTATGCCCGGGCGATCGAGACCTTCGAGCGGGCATTGAAGATTGATCCCCGCTCCGCGCGGACACTCAACAGTCTGGGCAATACGTATCTGGCTCAGGGGAAGCGTGAACTTGCCGAGAAGGAATTTCGCGAGGCCTTGCGTTTTCACCCGGCAGACCACGACGCCAACTACAATCTCGGGCTGGTCCTGCTAAGTCGGAAAGAGGCCCGGCAAGCCATTGTTTATTTCAGTCGCGTCCGGCCCCAGGACTCCGAAGTGCTTACGAATCTCGCCCAGGCGTATTTCGCCGCAGGCCAAAAAGCGAAGGGACTGGAGGTGGCAAAGTCGCTCTCGGAGCGGGGTAAGAATGAAGTTCGCACGCACTTCACCCTGGGAATTCTATTGGCCGGCCAAAAACTGTATCCTGAAGCGGTTCACGAATTCCAGCTTGCGGACGCGCTCAAACCCGGTACCTTCGAGATTCTTCACAATCTTGGGGAGGCTTGGCTCAAGGCTGGCAGCGCCGCCCAAGCCGAAGAGGTTCTGGAGAGGGCGCGCCGGCTCAACCCTGGCTCCGCGGACACGCTGTACCTTCTCGCGCAGTCCGCCGCCGATCAAGGGAAGAACGTCCAAGCCCTGGAGCTGTTGGTGGAAGCGCGCAAGCTGGCGCCCGAGAACACAGATATCATTTTTCTCTTGGCCAGGATGAGCATGTTGCTGGACTATTTCGAAGATGCCATCCAAGTGCTGGAAGAAGGGGTGAGAATTGCCCCTCGGCGCGTCGATCTGCACGCGGCGTTGGGTGAATCCTACTTCACGGTGGGGAAGCTCGACCGCGCGCAGCAGGAATTCAAAACCCTGATTGAGTTGGACCCCTCCGCGCGCTCTTATGCGTTTATGGGCCTAAGTTACCGCCATCGGGGGCAATTTGACGAAGCCAAGAAGTACTTCCTCGAGGGACTCCAGAAGGACCCGCGGAACGCGCAGTGCCTTTTCAATTTGGGATTTATCGGGCACAAGCAAGGGAATTACGCGCTGGCGGAGAAATACCTCGCCGGAGCGCTCGCGTCCCATCCCGACTACAACGACGCGCTCTACGAAATGGCGGGCGTGAAGATGTCGGAGAAGAAATACGCGGAGGCGATACCGTTGTTACGACGCGCGGCGCGGCTTTTGCCCCAGCCTGCTGAAGCCTATTACAAACTCGCCACGGCGGAACGAAACCTGCATCAGACCGAGGTGGCGCAGCGGGATATGAAGGTTTTTGAAACACTATCGAAGGACCCCAAGTCCGCGCCCTATCCACTGCAGCATCTCTATGAATTTGTGGGTCGGCGCGCGGAGTTGCCTCCTCAAGCGAGGGCTGAGCTTGACCTGAACGAGCTGCAAACGGAAGCCCAACGTCATACGGGCCGGCCAAACACCCTCTACCTTCTGGCCGAAGCCTATTTCAAGCGCGGGCGTAACGAGGAAGCGCTGCAGTCGGTGGAGCAACTCGACCGGGTCAGTGGCGGCGATGCGCGGACGGCCATCGGCGTAGGCGTGCTGCTGGCGCGCTTTGGCCAGCACGCGCAGGCGATCCAACATTTCCAGACGGCGCTGGCCGCCGACCCCAGCTCCGACGAGGCTCGATACAACCTCGCCAACACTTTCTTTCAGGTCGGCGAATATCAAAAAGCGCTGGAATTGCTACAAAGCGTCTCACCGGACGCGCAGAAAGACGATGCTTACCTGCTTTTGCTTGGTGATACGTACACACACCTGGGCCGTACTGCTGACGCCATCCCGGTTCTGCAGATGGCCGTTCTCAACAGCCCCGATAATGACCCGTATTACCTTTCCCTGGCACTTGCGCAGGTCCGTGCCGGCAATTGGGAGGCTGCTTCCAGAGTGCTGCGCGAAGGGCTGGCGCGCGTTCCGGATTCCGGGCAGCTCTATTGGGGCATGGGTGTGGTTTCCGTTCTTCGCGGGGACAGCGAGCGCGCTGAAACCTACCTGAAAAAAGCCATTGATTTGATGCCCTCACGCGAGAGCGCCTATGGGACCTTGGGCATCTTCTATTATGAAGCCGGCCGGTTCAGCGAGGCCCGTGAAACACTTCAAAGGTATAGCGCGCTGTTCCCCAAGGGGAGGTTTGATGTGAGCCGCATCCGCGAGGCGCTCAGCCGGGCCCTGGCTTCGGGATCCTCCGCGCGGGCAATGGCTTCCTTGCCTCCGCAGGCGCGCAACGAGTTCCTGCAACTGGCGCTTGCGGTTGCTGAGGCAGAGCGCTGATCTTGTTCACAACGGAACTACCGCCTTGGCCCCCACCCGTCCTGCGACACTGGCGCTGACCTGGAGGTCCCGTTGACCGTGAACAAATCGAGGTTGCTCCTCATGACTACGGCGGGATTCAAAGAAATCCGCGGTTCGGGACGGATTCCCTCCGTCAGATACCGGACAATGGCACGGAACGCAGTTCGGCCCTGCTCCCGGGGCCGCTGATGAATGGTTGCGGCAACTGTGCCTGACTTGACATGAGCGAGCATGGCGGGGAAAAGGTCTGTACAAATGACCCTGACCTTTCCCCCTAAGCCCAACTCTTCAAGAGCGCGGAGGACCGGCATGGAATTCGCCGTGGCGACGTAAATGCCCTTAACAGGCTGTTGTTGTTCAAGAATGTCTCTGCATTTCAGGTAAGCCTCTCTTGCTTCATCATGCGTTTCGACAACGGCGGCAATCTTTCCCTTGGGGCAAAACGCTCCAAGACTGGACCGAAAGCCTCTCAGCTTTTGCTCATGATCAACTGTGGCGTGCATCCCAATAAAGACCACGACGTTTCCGCCCTCATGCAGGAAATATCCCATGAGCTCTCCAGCAAGCGCACCGCTTACCACGGGATCCACTGAGATTGAAGTGAGGCGTTTCGTTTCCGGAGCGTCCGTGGCCACGCACACGACTGGGATGTTACGCCTGGCGGCCTCATCGATATAAGGCCGGAGACGGTTTGGGTAAGCAGGTGAAATCACCAGACCCCTGATATCCTCCTGCAATACATCCCGGACGGCGTCAATTTCATGTTCACCAAACCTCTTATAGGTACGGTGCAGAATCTTGACACCTAATGGTTCAAACACGCTCGCGGCTTCGAAGATGCCTTCTCGGATGTCGTCGTAGAAAAAAGCGACCTCAAGAGGAAGGGCTACGCCGATCGTGAGGCGTTTCTTGGAAGACAAATAGCGGGCTGCGAGATTCGGCCGGTATCCAAGTCTTTGGGCCGCACGGAGAACCCTACGTTTGGTTGCCGGGTTAACCCCGCCTCGGTTGTGAAGGGCACGATCAACGGTTCCACGCGAAATGCGCAGCGCGTTCGCAATGTCCTGCACGCCAACGTCCTCGGCACCCCGGCGTGAGGCTGGTTTCGAATCATCAATGGGCACAGCAGTCTCCTCCACTGGCGGGCGGCAATAAGCCACCCTCAGCATTGGAAAATACATGCCCTAAGAAATCAGGATATGTCAAGCTCCTTCGTCACGTTTTTCACGGAAGCCCATCGTCGGAAATCAACCAGCGCGCCTGGGCCGTTTCACACCGCGGAGTTCCTAATCTGGGCAGCGAGCGGTATGTAGTGCAACTCGGCGGGTCACCCCGGCAACAGGGGAGCCCGCCCAGCACCATCGCTCATGCTGTATCCTTAAACTCCGCTTCTCTGCCAGCGGGCTATGAATCGATTCCGTTGAAGCGCCACGGACAATATGTCCATTCTAGGGTGGATTAGGTTTTTCTGTAGTATGTCTAAATTTTCCACTTGACATGGAATCATTACGGACGTAGCGTGCGTGCACGTGCACGAGAGCGTGCTCGTGCACGAGTTCTGGGCAGGTCGACTACTGTGCTTCAGGTAATCAAGCGAGCCTGTTCACGTCGGGTTCTTGGGTCCTTACCCGCAGGACCTTCCCTGGTCAAGATATTGTGTTTGCGAAAGGAGTCGCATTATGACATGGAAACCCAATTTCCGTAGGTGGAACCTTTCGGCCATGGCGCTCTGGACCGTACTGCTAGTAGCCGCTGTGCCGGCGTTCTCGCAAGTCGACACGGGATCAGTGCAGGGCACGGTCAAAGACCAGTCGGGTGCGGTAGTCCCCGACGCCAAAGTGACCATCACGAACCAAGGCACTGGCTTTTCCCTTACGACGACCACCTCCGGTGTAGGCAGCTATATCTTCACTCCACTCAAGATCGGCACTTATACGGTTGGGGTCGAGATGTCAGGCTTCAACAAGGCAGTTCAAACCGATGTTACCGTCAACGTTCAACAGCAGGTTGTGGTGGACCTCACGCTGGTTCCCGGCGCGTTGACCCAAACCGTGGAAGTCACTGCCACGCCGCCCCAACTACAGACGCAGAACGCCTCTCTGGGGCAGGTGGCGAACACGCGCCAAATCAATGACTTGCCTTTGAATGGCCGCAACTACACTTTTCTGGCCCAACTCGCGCCTGGAGTGACGACCATCAACCCTTCACGCGGGATGGAGGCCACCGGCAGTTTTGTGGCGAATGGATTGCCCACCCCGCTCAACAATTATATCTTGGATGGCATTGATAACAACAACGATACCGTGGATTTTCTGAATGGGGCTTCCTACGTTAACCTTCCCCCGCCCGATGCGATCCAGGAATTTAAGGTTCAAACCAGCGACTTCAGCGCGGAGTTCGGTCGCGCGGGCGGCGCCGTAGTCAACGCCACGGTCAAGTCCGGATCCAACGAGCTTCACGGATCGGCTTGGGAATTTCTCCGTAATGACAAGCTGGACGCCTCCAGTTTCTTTCAAAATGTGGCGGGGGTCAAGAAGGGTGAGCTGCGGCAAAACCAATTTGGCTTTTCGATCGGCGGGCCCATTGTCATCCCGCACGTGTATAACGGTCACAACCGCACATTCTTCTTCGGTGACTACGAGGGCACGCGCATCCGCCAGGGTGCCTTCAAGAATCCCTCCGTCCCCACGAAAGCCGAGGCCGACAGCGGCTTCACAAACTACCAGGATCTCTTCCCTGCTACCAATCAGACGAATTCGGATGACTTGGGGCGTACTTTCAACGCCAATACGATTTTTGACCCCGCATCCACTCGTCCTGTCACGGCGGGGCAAGTGGATCCCGTGACAGGGTTTACAGCGACGGCAAGCGGTTATGTGCGTGACCCGTTTTACACCTGCGCCAGCATGGCGGGGATTACAGACTTCACGACGTCAACCCAGGAAGCCTGTTTGAATGTCATGCCCGCTGACCGCCTGGATGCAAACGCGATCAAACTCCTGCAACTCTACCCGGCGCCCAACACGGCAGGGACCAGCGCCGGCACGGCCAACAACTACGCGATCAACCGTCCCCAGCCCGACGACACCAATCATTTCGACGTGCGCGTGGATCAGAACTTCAGCGCTCAGGATCAGTTGTTTGGACGGGTGAGCTATTCCAAGCGGCACGCCTTTTTCCCCGGCGACTTCGTGGGCCTGGCGTCGAATGCAGGTTTCGGCGCAGGCAACTTTGATGATCTTTCCTTCAATTCGGCCCTGAGCGAGTCGCACAGTTTCTCATCCACGATGATCAACGAACTGCGCTTCGGCTTCAGCCGCCTGCACACCGTCTCTAATCCGGTTCTTGTCAACCAAGCGGGAATCCCCGCACAATTCGGAATCCAGGGAGTCTCGCAGGCCAACGGAAACTACGGCCTTCCCACCATCAGCATTGGCGGCCTGACGGGCCTCGGCGCCGGCGCTTTCGCCAGCCCCAACACCCGCATCAGCAATACGACACAGCTCTCCGACAATCTGACCAAGGTTTACGGCAAGCATACATTCAAGGGCGGATTCGAACTGCAATTCCTGCGTTTCCCCTGGGTTGATCCAGCTTGGTCGAGAGGGGAAATGGATTTTGCAGGCTTCACAGGTATTCCCAATACCACCAGTGGAGTGGGGCAGGCGGACATGCTCTTGACACCGATGGCGGCCACGGTACCCGGCGGGGTCGACTACGTGGGCGGTCCCAATGGGGTGTTCGCTTCCAACATCAGCGGAATTGATGACATTCGCCACTACTATGGTGCCTACTTCCAGGACGACTGGAAGGTGACTCCCAAGCTCACTCTCAACCTCGGTCTGCGGTGGGAGTTCTTCGGCCAGGTCGGGGAAAAATACGGAGCCGACGCCATTCTCGATCCTGGCAGCTTTACAGGAGCCGGCGCGACCTATGTGATCAACGCTGCGCGCAAGAGCACCCCCTTGTCGCCATCCTTCACCTCGTTGCTGGCCCAGGACAACATCCAGCTCGCCTATTCGGGCGTGCCCGGCCTGCTCAATACACCCACGCACGATTTTGCGCCTCGTGTGGGCTTGGCGTACCAAATCACGCCCAAGCTGGTCATGCGCCTCGGGTACGGGATCTTTTACGGAGGATTCCAGAACCTCGGCGGCGCTCCCGACCCGGGTTACAACTACCCCTTTGCCGTCAATCTATCTTCCTTCCGGGGGAGCGACCACCAACCTATCATTTTCGCCAATGGCCAGAACGCTACGCTCGAGGGCTCGCTCCTGGCGGAGGACCCCAATCCTGCCAGCCCGAATTTCAACGCCCAAGGCTTGGGGCTGGTGTCGTTCCAGCGGGCCTGGAAGACCGGCTATACCCAGGAATGGAACGTATCGTTCCAGTATCAACTGACATCCAACCAGACTTTCACGCTGTCTTACCTTGGCAATACGTCACGTCACCTGTTGAACGGCGACAAG
>JAIQGB010000196.1 GCA_020072905.1 Terriglobia bacterium
GCAGGAGTCGCGCTTCGCTACGCTGTTCAGTGTTTTCCGTCTCTTCGCCAATCCCCTCGTCATCATCCTTCTTGTTGCCAGCGGCGTATCTCTCGGACTGGGTGACCCGGTGGGCGGGTCGCTCATCATCGCCATCGTCCTGCTCAGCATCCTGCTGAACTTCTTCATGGAATTCCAGGCTCGACACGCGGTGGAGGAGATTCAGAAGCAGGTTGCCACAACGGCTGCCGTTCTGCGTGACGGACGAGAACAGGAACTGCCGGTCGCCACGTTGGTCCCGGGAGATATCGTCCGGCTCAATGCTGGAGACCTGGTGCCGGCGGACGCCCGTCTGCTGGAGGTCAAGGATCTGCACGTGCGCGAGTCAGCACTCACGGGGGAGTCTCTGCCGGTGGAGAAGGCGGCGGCCGATCTTCCCGCGGGGAAACACGGCATCGCCGACGCGAGCAACAGTGTTTTCCTGGGCACGGCCGTGCAGACGGGGATCGGCACCGCGGTCATTGTCTGCACCGGGCGAGACACCTCCCTCGGCGAGATTGCCCAGCGGCTGGCGACGCGGCCGCCGGAGACCGAGTTCGGCCGTGGCATCCGCCACTTCGGGATCATGATCACCTACGTGACGATGCTGCTCGTGCTTTTCGTCCTGCTGGTCAACCTTATTTTGCACCGTTCGGTATTGGAGTCTTTCCTTTTCTCCGTCGCGCTTGCGGTCGGGATGACGCCTGAGCTGATGCCCATGATCATCACCGTGACCCTGGCCCAAGGCGCGAGGCGGATGACCAAGAAGAAGGTTCTCGTCAAGCAACTTGCGGCCATCGAGGACTTTGGCAGTGTGGAGATCCTCTGCAGCGATAAGACGGGCACGCTGACGGAAGGAGAGATAGTGCTCGACCGGCACGTGGACGTCCAAGGCAAGGACGACGAGAACGTTCTGCGGCTCATCTACCTGAACAGCTACTTTGAAGCGGGCATCAAGAGCCCCCTTGATGATGCCGTCCTGAAGCACGAGCACCCTAAAATTGTGGAGTATGTCAAGGTGGACGAGGTTCCCTTCGACTTCAACCGCAAGCGTCTCTCGGTGGTCGTGCGGCACGGAGACGAGCACCTCCTCGTTACCAAGGGCGAGGCCGAGAGTATTTTTGCCATCTGCAACACGGTGACCATCGATGGCTCGCCCCAGCCGTTTGACGACAGCCGGCGGGCCCAAGCGGCGGAGACCTTCCAGAAGCTGAGTTCCGACGGTTACCGCACTCTCGGGGTGGCCGTGCTGAAGGTGGAGAAGCAGGATGCCTACACCGTGGCGGCCGAGCACGATATGACGCTGGCGGGATTCGCGGCCTTCCTCGATGCCGCTCTGGCCTACCAGGCCGAGAACGGCGCCATCTTCGCCCGGGTGTCTCCCGAACAGAAGAACCGGGTCATCCTCGCTCTGAAGAGACGTGGGCACGTTGTCGGGTACATGGGCGACGGCATCAACGACGCTCCGTCGCTGCACACTGCGGATGTTGGCATTTCAGTTGTGAATGGCGTGGACGTGGCCAAGGACGCTGCGAAGATCATCCTCCTGGAGAAGGATCTTGCCGTGTTGAACGACGGGGTCATCGAGGGGCGGCGCAGCTTCGCCAACATCATGAAGTATATCATCATGGGCACGAGCTCGAACTTCGGCAATATGTTCAGCATGGCCGCGGCATCGCTCTTCCTGCCATTCCTGCCGATGCTCCCGACGCAAATACTCCTCAACAACTTTCTTTATGACGCTTCGCAGATCAGTATCCCCAGCGACCACGTTGATTCCGCCCTGCTGCACCGGCCCAAGCGATGGCAGATTGGGTTTATTCGCCAGTTTATGATGATCGTCGGTCCAATCAGCTCGATCTACGATTTCCTCACTTTTGGGGTGCTGCTCTGGGTGTTCCACGCTTCCACGAACGCGCCGCTATTCCATACAGGATGGTTCGTGGAATCCCTGGCAACCCAGACGCTCGTGGTGTTCGTGATCCGGACGGCAGGCAATCCTCTCAAGAGCCGCCCCAGCCTGCCGTTGCTGTTCAGCGTGTTAACTGTCGTCTCTATCGCCGCTGTCCTGCCGTACACACCACTCGGGGGCCTGCTGCGGTTTACTCCGCTACCGCTGTCGTTGTTGGGTGCGATTGCGCTTCTTGCCGTGACCTACCTCTTTCTGGTTCAGGCTGTGAAGTCCTGGTTCTACCGCCGACACGGGCTACTTTGATAGGACTCGGTGCCCCTGTGCTGCACAAGAATTTGGATCTGGCTGGATTCTGCCCGGAGAGATCGCTGTTGCGAAATCCCCATCCCACAATCAACGGCTTTCATCTTTGCGGGTGATCGGCCGAGATATCTTTCCAAACGGCAACCGCTCGCCCGCCGTCATAAGGATAGATCCTGTATTGTCGCCAAGGCTTTACCGACGATTCCGCCGACTTCCGCCTGGGAAACGCGGTTCGGGCAAGTAGCGGATGATCGCCTAGTTGGAGGGGGCGGCGTGCCGAAAGGGTTTCCTTTCGGCCCAAGCTAGTCATGCCCGCACTTGGTCGGTCCGACCACGCGGAATGGATGAAGCCAGCACCATTTAGGAATGGCCTCTGGTGCGTGCAAAAACCCTTCCGTGAGTTTTGCGCACGCTGAGTCGACCCAAAGCACGCCTCTGAGAGAGTATCCTCAAGGCTTTCCAGAGCCATGTGGCGAGGCTCAATCCCTAGGGTGAGCGGGGTACGTGGAGTAGCCATGGCATAGCCCTATAGGGCCATAGAAGGTATTGCTTAGCTCGCCTAAGGGGAGGGTCTCACTTCGGCTGAGACGCGACCGTCAGCGATTGCGGCGGAACTTGTATCCAACCGTGGACTCTCTAATCTTGAGTTCGGTCGGGAATCGAATCGTCACAGGCGAGGAGAGGCCATTTCCAGATTCTATTCGTTGAATAAGGAGATCGGCGCCTTTGTAGCCGATGGAGTAGGCAGGCTGGGCGACCGTGGTCAAATGGGGCTTGAAGACCTCGGTGAGGGGCAAATCATCGAAGGTGGCGAGTGCAACATCGTGAGGACAGCCCAGACCCAGTTCCGTGAGGGCTTTCAGAACTCCGATGGCCATCAGGCCGTTCGATATGAACAACGCAGTGGGTCGGTCCCTGCCCATCAGAAGCTCACGCCCCCTGCGATAGCCACTCTCGGCGTGGAAGTCACCTTCCCGGATCCATTCCGGCCTGACCCTCACGTCCACCTCGGCAAGCGCTTCTTTGTACCCTTTGAGTCGCTCTTGGGCGGTCTGGAGCGCCAATGATCCGGTGATAATGCCGATTCTCTTGTGACCCAAAGCCAGCAAGTGCCTGACAGCCTCGCGCGCCCCTTTCTCGTTGTCAACCGAGACGGAGTCCACCTTGATCCCCGGAGGCACGCGGTCCAAACAAACGATGGGTGTCCCTCTTTTGAGCGTCTCCCCGATATGAGTGGGGCACTCTACGCCGGGGGCAACTACCAGGAGAATGCCATCCACACGCCTGGACCTCAATACTGAAAGGACCTGTTTCTCGCGATCGACCCGGTCATCTGTATTGAAGGTCAGAATCAAATAGTTGCGCTCGAGAGCGGCGTCTTCCGCCCCTCGGACCATCTGGGAGAAAAAGGGATTGGTGATGTCGGAGATTACCATGCCCAGCATCTTCGTGCGCTGCAGCTTCAGGCTCCGCGCAACGTGATCCGGGTGGTAGCCGAGCTTGCGAATCGCGGCCAGAACACGTTCTTGCCTTTGGCGGCTGACAGGAACGCTTCCAGTTATGACGTTGGAGACTGTCCCTATTGATACTCTCGCTTCCTGAGCAACTTCCTTGATCGTGGCCATCAGTATGGGCTGATCTGCGCCTCTCGAAGTGGACTGAGAACATTCCCGAAAAGGCCTTACATCCTGAAACGATTCAGGAATTCCGAAATTGTACCGCATCTCGGAGTCTTGAGTGCAGGAATTATGATTCCCACGCTCGCCTTGGCTTCCCATGGGCTTACTGGACATCTAGATCGCGTGCCTGTCTGCTGGCCGGCGGGCCGGCCTCCGAAACGGCATCGCTCTCTTGGCCCTTCAGTGAAACTTCGAACCGTTGCAGTTGCTTCAAGATTTCCTGTTCTCGGGCCGCGTCATCCTTGCGGTTGGCCTTGTTGTATGCATTCAGGAGCGCGGTGTGGACCATCACGCTACGAGGAGCCTGCCTCGCGGCGGTTTCAAGCTCCTCGACCGCTCGATCTGTTTCCCCCAGCTTCAGAAAGATTCTTCCCAGGACCAAGTGGCCTGCAAAGAGCTCTGGCGCCGATTGGACAGCCTCCCGGGCCAGTTCCAGTCCGCCGGAGGGATCGTTCAGGTAATGGGCCCGAATCGTCGCGATCTGCAATCGAGTCATTGGGTCGTTGGGCGTATTCTGCAGCTCGGCTCTGAACGCCTCACAGGCTTCAGCGTACAAGGCGTGGGAGGCAAGGTACTTTCCGTATGTGTAAGACAATCCTGGCAAGCGAGGACCCTCAGCGATCAACTTTTCGAAGGCTTCCCTGACATCGCTTATCGCCATGTCCCGGCTCCGAGCGACGAGTGTGCCAACTTTCATCACTGCTGTGCGGAGTGTCGGCGCCTCTCCGCCTGGAAGCGCGCGAATGCGCAACGAAGCCAATCCAAAGGCTTCCATGAGTTCATCGCTGGTCACGCCCTCGCGCGAGAGCAGCAGGAGGCGGACCAGCGCTGTGTCGAAGTCTCCGCGCAGTACCATCACAGCGGCAGTGTGGTAATAGACGAGGCGGAAAAGGGTGTCGTCTGCGAATTCGAAGGTCCTCGCCTTCTCCATGTGCTCAACAGCGGGGTCATACTCCCCCATACGGAACTCGCATATACCCAGCAGGGCCCATGCATCTCCACTCTTCGGTTGGACCTTCGCGAAGTTTTGGAAGGACTCTCGGGCCTGAACGTATTCCTTGCGGTCCGCTAAAAGGATTCCGAGGCTTTCCCATCCCTTGGCCCATCGAGGGTCCTCAGCGAGCGCCTCGCGGTAAAGCCCTATCGCCAGTTCGGCCTTGCCCGCATTCTTGGCCGCCTCAGCTGCGGCAGGACGCGACTCGGAATTTTCCGGGCTGTGGATCGGCGTTTGGCCGTTCGTCAAAATCGGAGAATGGAGTAACCAGAGTGGCAGGACAACTACTTGCGGCAGGACCGAAAAACGCTTCGCCGGATGCATCTTCAGAATCCCTAAGGGGCGCATGCAATTACTCTTCTCACGGATGGGCCAGGACCTGCAATGGGCGTGAAGCGCGCGCCAGTGGCCGAGCCTGCCCAAGACGCGCGCGTGTCAGAAACGGAAATGTGGGCAAGTTTCAGCCATCTTTCGGCGCCACCAGCTATGTCGCTACCACGTTGGGCGAATAGCGCCAGCATGGGTCCTGATGCCTCGATCCTGCGTTGCTGGACCCTCTCACACTCTAGCCCTACACTTTCTGCTTGACAAAGCACTCTGGCACGTCTATTTTATCGCCGAAGTTGAAACGTTTCAAGCATTCGTCAACCCCGGACATCCACGGGGTGGCTCACGGGAACCTCCCTTTTGCGGCTGTGCCGATTAGCCGTGAGTTCTCATTATAAGCAAGCTTCGACAGTGCCGCACTGAATGTAGGCGTCGACGAGTTGGGAGAAGGTTTACTAGCAAAGGAGAATGGATATGTGGCGGTCTGCAAATAAGATCCTGCTGTTCATCCTGTTGGGGGCTATGGGGTCCTGCTGGTTGATGGGGCAAACAACCATCAGTAGCACGATACTCGGTACGGTGGCCGACTCACAAAAGGCGGTGGTGCCGGGCGCCTCGGTCACGCTCAAGAATATCGACACGGGCATCGAGAGGAAGTCGACGACCGGAAGCGTCGGCGAGTATAACTTTCCGAATCTCATGGCAGGCAATTATCAGGTCGAGGTGGCGAAGGAAGGATTCAAGAAATCTCTCTCGGGAGTCACGCCGCTCGAAAACGGCACGACCCTGCGTGTCGACATGACCCTCGAGGTCGGCCAGATAACGCAGGAAATTACGGTCACTGCGGCCGCGCCGCTGCTCCATACGGACGATGCGGATGTCAACGAAGTTCTGCAGAACCGTGTGGTTCGGGATATGCCCATTGAAGGTCGGAACTTCCTCAACTACGCCGTGCTGTCCCCGCTCTTCAACAGCGGCACGGGCGACACCACTCGAGCCGAGTGGGGACTGGCTTCGGCCACCGCCCCCGGCTCCAAGGTCCTGAACCTCGGCGGGACAGAATACGGGGTCGGATACTACATCGACGGACTGAATAGCAATGACAACTGGGTGGAAGGACCGACGACCAACGTCAACATGGACTCCGTGCAGGAAGTCAAAACCGAGATTGTCAACTACTCGGCGGAGTACGGACGCGACGTCGGCCAGATGAGCCTGACCACCAAGTCCGGTACCAATAGTCTGCACGGGACAGCCTACGACTTTCGCCAGGTCAACGGCATGAACGCCCGCGACCCTTACACGATCTATGAGGATCCCGCCCGGGGGCGCGATGGTTGGCATCAGGACCAATACGGGTTTACGGTGGGCGGGCCGGTGGTCATTCCCAAATTGTACAGCGGTCGCAACAAGGCCTTCTTCTTCGTGGGCTGGGAGCGGCTGCGTCGCCGGGGCGCAAGCACCATCCTGGCTTACGTCCCCACCCAGCGCGAGCGCAGCGGCGACTTTGGAGAATGGCTGGACCGCTTCCCTGGCGATCCCTCAATGGTCATCTACGATCCCTCGACATTTGACCCGGCCACCCAGGAGCGCCAGCCTTACGCCAACAACATCATTACGAACGTGAATCCCAAGGCCGCGGAGTATTTGTCACACTTCCCTCCGCCCAATTTCACCTCTCCCATCGCCGAAGATATTCGCAATTGGAAAGGGAACGCAACGACCGGGATCAACAATGACAACTTCTCCGCACGTTTCGATTACCAGCTCTCTCAGAAGGACATGATCTACTTCAAATACTCACGGGATTCCGGAAGCAAGATCAACGAGGGCGGCTTGATCCCCGAGCTGACGCTCGGCAACGGCCCCGTCCATCGCGTGAACATCTTCGACGGGCACTGGCTGCGGAATTTTGGGCCGACGCTCAACAACGAGTTGATTGTCGGTTACCTGCACGCCTACAACTGGCCGGAACAGCCCTCACGAATCAAGGAATTCGAAAAAGTTCCCTGGTTCCGCGACTTGGTTCAAAACGTATCTCTCCCGGGCGGCGGGCTAACGAACTTCGACAAGACGACCTTGGGCATTCAAGACGATGGGATCTACGCGCTCAACATCGACCCTTGGAATGGAGGCCCCTTTAGCAGCCTCAGCCTGGGACCGGGGGAGTTCTGGTATCAAGTGATCCCGCAGTTGCAGATTGCCGACAACGTGGTCAAGATCTGGAACAAACACACGCTCAAGCTGGGCTTCCACTATTTCCGTCGCGACGAACGCGACAACGATGTTATTCGCAGCATCAACTTTCACAGCGGCGACTTCCTGAATGGCTTTGGGTATACCAGCCGCGGCCCGGGCTTCTCGGACGGCTCCGGTTGGAACTACCTGGCCGAGTTTATGACGGGCAACGTCACCGAAATGACGCAGCGCACCCATAACGTGGGCGGCGACAACAGCCTGTATTTCCGCATGCCGGAGTGGGCAGGATTCATTAACGACACTTGGCAGGTGCGGCACAATCTGACCCTGAATTTCGGTTTGCGGTATGAACTGGCGCCCCAAGCCTACAGCCTCAACAATTACTGGGGGGTGCTCGATCCCAACTTCCCGGGTTACCGCATGTCGATGCCGGGGCTCACGCCCGGGTTGAGCAATCCTCCTTACGCCGCCGACAAGAACAACTTAGCGCCACGTTTCGGCTTCGCGTATCGCTGGAGAGACAACTGGGTCATTCGCGGCGGTTACGGAGTCTTTTACGAAACGGGCCGGTACAAGTTCATGGACCAGATGTTCTTCAACGCGCCGGGCTATGGAGGGACGCCGTACGACTCCCCGACCTACGCGTCGATCAATGGCCTCGACCCCAACCAGACCTACTTCACCCTCGACAACAGCTTCCCCGCGGCATTGGACGTTCCCAAAGGCGAATGGCCCTATCCTTTGCCCGCTACCGATCCCTCGCAGAACAGTGGCATCCTCTGTCCGCGCTGTGATACGACAACCATCGACGGCAACACACCGGTCGCTCCGTACCTGCAGCGCTGGAGCCTCGACGTTCAACGGCGGCTGGGCAAGGACATGGTGCTCTCCGTCGGCTACGTGGGCTCGAAGGGAACCAAGCTGGTCATTGGCGATGACCTTAACCGATCCTGGATGGGGGAGCCTACATCGACCGGTTTGGCTCAATCCTTGCCATCCATCATGGCGGCAACAACGGTTATCATGCCTTGACCACCAAGTTCGAAAAGCAATTCTCGGGCGGTTTCAGTATCCTCGCCCACTACACTTGGTCGAAGATGACCGACGCATTCTTCAACACCAACGGATACTCGAGCTCGGCGTGGAATGGGATCGGCGGCCAATGGCATCGGAACTGGGCTCATGGCCTGTCGGACGCCAACCACACGCATCGCCTGGTAGCTACCGTCGTCTATCAGTTGCCCTTCGGAAACACCCTGAAGGGCGCCGCGAAAACGCTCCTCGCGGGATGGCAGGTTAACGCCATTGCCGTGTTCGAGACCGGAGTGCCATCGACCATTTTCAATGGCGACACGACGTCCTTCGATTACATGGGCGATGTCCCCATTCGCACATGCGACGGCAACATGGGCAGCGGAACTTTCTTCAAATACTTCGACACGAGCTGTTTTGTGAATCCTGCCGCTGACCCCAATACCGGCGTTGCCGTCTCGCGCGGCAACGCTGGACGCAACATCATCACCCTGCCCGGCATCAACAACTGGGATGCCTCCATCTTCAAGAAGTTCATCTTGACGGAGAGTAAACAGCTCGAATTTCGGATGGAAACATTCAATACGTTCAACCATGCGCAATGGGACAGCGTGAATACGACGGACGACACCGGAACGAATCCCTTCAGCACCTTCGGACGCATCAACGGCGGCCGGCCCGGCCGGCACGTTCAGTTCGCGTTGAAGTTCATCTTCTGATTCGTCGCTAGTTATTGGTGGGGGCCCGGCGTCACCGAGTTCGCTTACGCCGGGCCTCCCATTTTGCCGGCCCACGCGTCTAGCCATTCGAAATGCTTCTCCATGCGTCGCGTTTTCGTAACGTTCGCTAGGTTGGAGTTCCTATGCCCAAAGCCCCAAAATTGTTTGCCCTGCTGGCTTTCGTGCTCATCCTCTCCTTGCCTCTGGCTTCACAGGACAGCAAGTACCGTCCCCAAGGGCAGCAGATTCCTACGCCCGACTGTCTGGTTATGAAGGGCGCCTGGGAGGGTGGGTCTAAGCCCTGCACTCAGAGCGAACATGAAACGTGGCTCGCCGATATCACCCACTGGCGGAACGAGCGGCGCATTCGCATCGGCTACAGCGGTTCGCGATACGATCTGCCCGCGCTTCGGTGGACCCAGTCGAGCTTCATGCAGCCACAAATGATGGTCCACGACCGCTATTTCTATGATCCGGTCGCGCACCGATACACCGTCGACCGGTATCTTGATGATCTCGAGAAGCGCTACGGCGGAATCGATGCGGTGCTCCTCTGGCCCACCTATCCGAATATGGGCATCGACGACCGCAACCAACACGACATGATCCGCTCCATGCCGGGTGGTGTGGAGGGAGTCCGGCAGATGATTTCCGACTTCCACCGGCGGGGCGTTCGTGTGTTGTTCCCGATGATGATGTGGGACCAGGGAACCCGCGATCCCGGCATGTCCTGGCCCGATGCCATTGCGAGATTGATGGCTGAAATCGGAGCGGATGGCGTCAATGGTGACACTCAAGACGGCGTTCCACTGGCGTACATCGAGGCCGCAGAGAAAATCGGCCATCCTCTGGTGTTCGAGCCCGAGGGCGGCCCGGCGGATGAGGCGCTGGCGTGGAATCTCATGACTTGGGGACAGTACCAGCATCCCTTTGTGCCGATGGTCGACAAATACAAATGGCTCGAACCGCGGCACATGGTGAACATCTCGGACCGCTGGAAACGCGATAAGACTGACAACTTGCAGTTCGCCTTCTTCAACGGCGTGGGCTGGGAGAGCTGGGAAAACATCTGGGGAATCTGGAACGGGATCACCCCGCGGGATGCCGAAGCAGTGCGCCGCGTGGCGACTATCGAGCGCGCAGTTGCTCCATTTCTGGTGAGCTCAGGCTGGGAGCCACACGCCCCAACCTTGCGCTACGGGGTCTTTGCCAGCCGCTGGCCCTTGGGGTCGCAGACGGTTTGGACGATTGTGAATCGAAACGAGTACGACCTCAGCGGACCTCAGATCGAACTGCCCTCCCAGGATGGCATGCGCTACTTCGATCTTTATCATGGGATCGAGCTGAAACCCGGACGCGGTCGGGACGGAAAGACCGTGCTGAGCTTTGATCTCGAGGCCCACGGGTATGGAGGCGTACTCGCCACACCTTCGGATCCTGATCCCACAATTCAGAAGCTGATGACCAAGATGAAGGAAATCACAACAACCACTCTGGCGAGCTATTCGCACGAATGGACACCACTCCCGCAACAGATGGTCCCGATCGCGGCCACCAAGCCTCCCTCGGGTGTGCCGACGGATATGGTGAAGATCCCGGCGGGAGATTTTAGTTTTCGAGTCCAAGGCATCGAGATCGAAGGCTTCAACAACGTCGGGGTTGACGTGCAGTACCCCGGGGAGAGTTCCGCTCAGCGCTATCACAACCGCCCCATGCACATCCTCTCATTCTGGATCGACAAATACCCCGTTACGAACGCCCAATTCAAGAAGTTCCTGGATGCCGCTCACTACAAGCCGCAGGATGATCTGAACTTCCTGCGTGACTGGCAGAATGGGAGTTTCCCGCCGGGGCGGGACAACCGACCCGTTACCTGGGTCTCGCTGGAAGACGCGCGCGCCTATGCCGCATGGGCCGGAAAGCGCCTCCCCCACGAGTGGGAATGGCAGTATGCCGCTCAAGGGACGGATGGGCGGCTTTACCCGTGGGGCAATGCGTGGGACGACGCCGCTGTCCCCACTCCGGATAAGACTCGCACGATGCGGGGGCCAGATCCCGTCGATGCGCATCCGCAAAGTGCAAGCCCCTTCGGAGTCATGGACCTGGTCGGCAATGTATGGCAATGGACGGAGGAGTTCGTCGACGACCATACTCGAGCAGGTATTCTGCGCGGGGGGAGCTACTACCAACCGCAGGGCTCGTCCTGGTATTTCCCGCAAGCCTACAGGCTCGACCAACATGGCAAGCTCCTACTGATGGCTCCCAGCATGGACCGCGCGGGCGGGCTGGGATTTCGCTGCGTCATGGACGCAGAGTGACCACCCGTGAAGTGGTGAAGGCCCACAATGCTTCGTCGTGGGGTTTGGACATCGGCTCTCCTCATCCTGACCCTGGCCATGAGTGCTTCTGGCCGCACATTGACCCTGTCGCAGGAAGCTCTCCTCGACAGAATCTGCGGCGGCTGGGCAGGAAAGATGGTAGGGGTCACTTACGGCGCGCCCACTGAATTCCGCTATCGGCAGCGTCTCAATGAAGATCCGCGAAACTGGAAACCGGAAGAGTTGGCCGGGGCCCTGGACCAGGACGACCTCTACGTGCAGATGACATTCGCTGGAGTCATGGATCGATGGGGTCTCGAGGCCACCACCGAGCGGTTCGGTGAAGCTCACAGGGACTCGAAATACCGCCTTTGGCACGCCAATCTCCGCGCCCGCCGGCTGCTGCTTCGGGGCGTAAGCGCGACACTCTCCGGACACCCGGACTACAACTTCCACACGAACGAGATCGGAACTCAGTTTGAAGCCGACTTCATCGGCTTGATGTGCCCGGGCATGCCTCGCGCCGCGCAAAAATACTCTGATCGGTTCGGCCATGTGATCGCGTACGGCGACGGGGTTTATGCCGGAATGTTTGTGAGCGGTATGTACACCGCAGCGTTTTTCGAACGCGATCCGCGCCGGGTGGTCGAGGCGGGATTGGCCTCCATTCCGTCCGGCAGTCGTTATGCGCAGATGGTGCGCGATGTCCTGACCTGGTCGGCGCACAACCCCGACTGGAAAACGACCTGGAAGCTTATCAACGAGAAGTGGGACAGGGATGATGCCTGTCCGGAAGGCGCATTGAAGCCATTCAATATCAGTGCCGTGCTTAATGGGGCCTACGTCACGATGGGTCTGCTCTACGGGGGCGGCGATTTTGACAAAACCCTGGAAATTACGATGCGTGCCGGCCAGGACAGCGACTGCAATCCTGGCACTGCGGGCGGCGTGTTGGGGACCATGCTCGGCTTCAAAGCCCTCCCCGCGAAGTGGGTCAAACACCTGCCCGTCATCGCCGACAAGACCTTCTCTTTCACAAACTACTCCTTCAACTCGATCGTCGCGAGCACGATAGCGCGCGCAAAACGTACCGTCGAAAACGAAGGTGGGAGGATTGAGGCGGATCGGATCGTCATTCCGCTTCAGAAAGCCCGCAAAGTAAAACTCGAGCAGTTCTGGGCAGGGCACGTCGCGGAGCGTGTGAGTTCCGAGGATTCTCGCTGGACCTGGAGGGGAGATTGGGAGAAAACTCCCAGGGAGGACGGTTATCGCCGATTCTCGCTGCGCTCCCGGGCGGCAGGCGCCCAGGCCACGATTAATTTCATGGGCACGGGCGCCCTCCTCGTCGGCGCACTCCAAAGGGACGGAGGCATGGCCGACGTTTACCTGGACGGAGAGCTTTCGGCCACACTGGACGCATACAACAGCGATAACCGTAACAACGAAGGGCTGTGGGGCAAGTTTGACCTGAGGCGGGGAGTCCACACCCTGCGTGTCGTTGCCAAAGGCACCCCCTTTCCCGGCTCCGCTGGTTCCTGGGTCTGCCTGGAAGACCTGATTGTCTATCGCAAGTAATCATTATTCGTCTGCGGGGAGCACCTGAACCCATGTTCATTCCTCAGATCTACCTCGTCGCCCTCTTCATGATGATTCTCAGCATGCTCTGCTGGGGAAGCTGGGCGAACACTCAGAAGCTCTGCAAGAGTTGGCGGTTCGAGCTTTTCTATTGGGATTACGTGTGGGGTATCGTGCTGATCGCGCTGGTGACGGGATTCACGCTCGGCCGCATGGATCCTGAGAGCCCTGACAGTTTCATATTAAACCTGACCGCGGCGGATGGCCGCCACCTGCTGCTTGCGTTCGTGGGCGGGATCGTGTTCAACATCGCCAACATTCTCCTTGTGGCGGCCATTGCCATCGCAGGCTTGGCCGTGGCCTTCCCCATCGGCATCGGGTTAGCACTGGTCATCGGTTCAATCCTCAACTACATCATCACGCCCAAGGGGAATCCGGTGCTGCTGTTCGGGGGAATCGCGCTGGTTTGTGTGGCGATTGTGCTGGACGCGCTCGCCTACCGGAAGATCTCGCGCGACTTGCGAGTGAGTACTAAGGGCATCATGCTGAGCCTGCTCTGCGGCGTCGGTATGGGGTTGTTCTACCCCTTTGTGGCCAAAGCCCTCACCGGTGAAAACCACCTGGGACCGTACACGGTGGCACTTGTCTTTGCGGTGGGCGTGCTGGTATCCACCTTTCCATTGAACTACATCTTCATGCGTCGGCCCGTGGCAGGTCCGCCGGTGACTGTCGGCGATTACTTCCAGGGCGCAGGAAGGTTTCACCTCTGGGGCGTCCTGGGAGGCATGATCTGGGGCGTTGGCACGATCTCCAATTTCGTGGCCTCTTATGTGCAGATGGTTGGCCCGGCCACTTCCTACGCCCTCGGCCAGGGCGCCACGATGATTTCCGCTGTCTGGGGTGTTTTCGTCTGGCGCGAGTTCGCAGGTGCGCCTACTTCCGCTCGCCGTTTGCTGGCCCTCATGTTTCTCTTTTTCGTACTCGGCCTGGCCGCTGTCGCAGTAGCTCCAATCTGGAGTTTCTAGGGGACACGATGCGCAAGCGAGTTGTGGTCGTGGGCAGCGTCAATCTGGACCTGGTCTGTTCCGCGGAACGGATTCCCCGGGCCGGAGAGACCATCTCGGGAAGCCGATTCGAGATTTTCCACGGCGGCAAAGGGGCGAATCAGGCGGTCGCCATTGCGAGACTTGGATATCCCGTGAGCCTGGTCGCAAAAGTGGGTGATGACGAATTTGGACAGCGCCTTCAGCAGGGATTGAAGGCTTCGGGAGTGAACATCAAAGCAGTGAGCGTCGCCGGGCGGACATCTTCCGGCGTCGCTTTCATCTCCACGGACGGACAAGGTCAAAACAGCATCGTGGTAATTCCTGGAGCCAATGGCAAGCTGTTAGCCGACGAAACTACGGAGGGCCGTTCGATTGTGGTGCTCTCCAAGGAAAAGTACGGTATCCGCGGCCGCGACATGGGCACAATGTCATCATCAAAATGAGCAGCCGGGGCGCATACGTGGCGGCGAGCACGGTCGAAGACTTCCTGCCGGCATTCAAGGTCAAAGCCGTTGACTCGACAGCCGCGGGCGATGCATTCAATGGCGGACTGGCTGTGGCCCTAATGCGAGGCCAGGATCTCCTGGGGGCCGCGCGGTTCGCCTCAGCTGTGGCTGCGCTATCCGTGACTCGAATGGGGGCTCAACCCTCAATGCCCACCGCCCGGGATGTGGACCGATTCCTCGGAGTCTGGTCCCCATCCTTCACAAAGGAGCACGCTCCCGTGGCATGACGGACATCTTGGGTTGAGGTGCATCCCGCTGATTGGGGGATGTAACCAGAATTATATAATATAGTGACAGTTAGAACAATTCGACCTTTTTCCAAAACGCCATCACCCAGGTGGGCCGGCGACGCATCCTTCGCCAGGCGGCGCGGGCGGCGGCACTCAGCTCCCACCGCTGGCGCGGGCAGAGGTTGGGCAATTCGTGTTCTTTGAGGTAGCCCCAGATATGTTCCACCGGATTGAGTTCGGGCGCATAGCCGGGCAGCCACTCCAGGGTGAGTCGGCGGTCGGCCGCCGAAAGCTGCGGCGGACGGCCCGCGCGGGGCGCGCGCTTCAAGGCTTGGCGTCCGCCTTGGGCCAACTGCCGGGCCCAGCGGTTCACCGACTGGCGATGCACCCCGACCCGGCGCGCCACTTCCGCCTCGGGCACGCCCTGCTGCAGGAGTCGTGCGGCCTGCAGGCGACGTCGCTCTAGCTTCACCCGATCAAGTTTCACTCCGGCTGGATGCCCCCTGCCGCCAAGTATACACGAAATGCTTGCTAATGTCACTGTATTATGTAATCATCTTTAAGAACGAGAATTCCCGATCAGATTACATCAAACTGCATTTGGAGGATGACCTGATTGAGAGGGGGATTGTTCCGAACAGAGAGGTGCAAATCCGACGCAACACAGGAGGAGCAACCGGCGAAAATACCGACATTCATGTTGATGCCGTGATCCCGGACGGGGGCGCTGGAGCGTACAACAAAGCCTCAGTCATCATCGAGGTAAAGGGCTGTTGGCATCCCGAACTCGAAACGGCGATGAAACCCCAACTTATTGACAGGTACCTAAAAGAAAGCCAGTGCCAGCATGGACTGTATGGCGTCGGCTGGTTTAATTGTCCTCAATGGGGTCGGGATGACCCTCGGCACAAGCAAATGCCGAAATACGACATCGAAGAAGCACGACGCAGATTCGAGACTCAAGCCCTCGAAGTTTCACGGGGAGCAGTCCGTGTCAAAGCTTCTGCAATTAACATTGCGCTTCGACAGCCAGCCCATAGATCTGGGCCATGAATTGCCTGCAGAACGTTTCCCCGACACGGTCGGCAATACTACCGCTTTGACGGCAACCCAGGGGGAACTATGGAGTCGGCAGGCGCCAGATGTGCCCAAAGTATTTCCTTTCGATACGAGCGCTGGTAATCCTCCACAGTCGGCTGCGCTCGGGTCCGGCGAAGTAGCGGGGAAACCAGTCATAAGGGGTTTTGGCTGCTGTAAAGCTCATGTCCGGCGGGAATGTTGGGCAAAACGGTAAAATCAAGAGTTCTGAAATCGTCCACTAGGGCGTACCATTCCTTTCAACAAGTTGGGTGGGTTTACCCGGAGTGAGAAAGTTGTTCCTCCTGAAAATCTGGTTCGAATTGAAATCGTTAAGGAAGTTGCAGTATGGGAACTACATAACGTCATGATGAATTGGTTTGGCGTCGCAATCGAGTTCTTGATAGGCACAGCTCCCAATTTCCTACAAGCGGGCATCGGGACAGGAATCTCCCCAGGCGACCTGCCGATGATGAACACCGAGCAATCGGTAACCCTGCCGCCCCAGGCCATTCTCGACGCCGCTCGAACAAACGCGTAAAATATCGTCCGGTCGATGAAGGTGGTTTTTGCCGCGAAGCTTTCGCTCGTTGTCCTCTTGCCCCGTGTCCGACGCGAACTCAGGTTCTCGGGAGCTTGAAACCTGATAGGCTTCGCGTACGTCCAATGAAATGTCGCGCACAATCAGGCCCGCAAGCGTGCGGCGAAGCCGAACGAGTCTTGCGACCGCGAGAAGTCCCCATGAAGGGCTCACTGAAGGGTTCTCGCACAGTCGCGATTTAGAGTCATCCCATGTGGATTGTCCGACTGGCGCTCAAAAGGCCGTACACTTTCGTGGTGGCGGCCCTGCTCGTCCTGATCCTGGGCGTGCTTTCCATCCTGGACACGCCCACGGACATCTTCCCGAACATCAACATTCCGGTGGTCAGCACGATCTGGCACTATTCGGGACTCTCCCCCGAAGAGATGTCGCGGCGCATCACTTTCCCTTTCGAAAGGATTTCCACCATCACCGTCAACGACGTCGAGCACATCGAATCGCAATCCCTTTACGGCACTTCGATTATCAAGATTTTCTTCCAACCCAATGTGAAAATTGAAAGCGCCATCGCTCAAGTGACGTCCTCTGCCCAGACCATTCTGAGGGGCATGCCGCCCGGCACCACAGCGCCGCTGGTCATCACCTACAACGCCTCGAGCGTTCCCATTCTCCAACTGGGTCTCAGCAGCACGACGCTTGCCGAGCAGCAGTTGAACGACCTGGGCATGAACTTCATCCGAACCCAGCTCGCCACCATCGAAGGCGCCGGCATACCTTATCCCTACGGTGGAAAGCAGCGCCAGATCGACGTGGATCTGGACCCGCAAAAGCTTCTGGAAAGGAATATCTCAGGCGCCGACGTGGTCACCGCCGTGAACGCGCAGAACCTGGTGATGCCCCAGGGCACCGCCAAGATCGGCGACCGAGAGTACGACATTGAGTTGAACAGCAGCCCGAAGTCCGTGGAGGAGCTGAACGACTTGCCGGTGCGCATCGTCAACGGCGCCACGGTCTACGTGCGCGACGTGGCCTACGTCCACGACGGGGCCGGTTTCCAGACGAACATCGTCAGGCAGGATGGCCACCGCGGCGCTCTGCTGACCATCATGAAGATCGGGAACGCTTCGACGCTCGATATTGTAAAGGAAGTACGAGAGGCGCTCCCCCGGATTGAGGCTACGCTGCCGCCCGGCCTGGACGTCCGCACCACAGCCGATCAATCCCTTTTTGTCCGTGCGGCGATTGACGGGGTGGTCCGCGAGGCGATCCTGGCGGCGTGCCTCACCGCGGCCATGATTTTGCTTTTCCTCGGGAGCTGGCGAAGTACCATCATCGTGGCGATTTCGATTCCGCTCTCGATTCTGACCTCGCTCGTCGTGCTCCACGCTCTGGGCGAAACGATCAACATCATGACGCTGGGCGGGCTGGCGCTTGCCGTGGGCATCCTCGTGGACGACGCGACGGTGGAAATCGAAAACATCAACCGCCTGCTGCCCGAGGGCCGCCCCCTGCGCGAAACGATTCTCCTCGGCGCGCAGCAGATCGCTTTACCGGCTCTGGTCGCCACGCTGAGCATCTGCATTGTCTTTGTGCCGATCTTTTTCATGCGGGGCATCGCCGGGCATCTCTTCCGCCCTCTCGCCGAAGCCGTCGTCTTCGCCATGCTGGCCTCTTATCTCCTTTCGCGAACCCTGGTGCCGACGCTGGTGCTTTATTTCTTCCGCTCCGAGAAGCGCCGCCAACGCGAGTCGGGAGCGGGCGCGGAAAGACCGGGGTTCTTTCAGCAGCATCACCTCGACTTCGACAAAGCCTTCGAGCGCTTGCGTGATAACTACGTCCGCGCACTCACCTGGTGCATGCGCCACCGTCTCGCGTTTGGCGCGGCGTTTCTGGCTTTTTGCGCGGCCTCGACGCTTCTCGTCGCCTTTCTCGGCTCGGACTTGTTCCCAAGCGTCGATTCCGGCCAGATTCGCCTGCATGTGAGGGCGCCGACGGGTATGCGGGTGGAGGAAACCGCGGCGCTCTGCGACCGCATTGAGCGGTCCGTCCGGGAGAAAATTCCACCCACGGAGCGGAGCGGAATTCTGGATAACGTGGGGCTCCCGTACAGCGGCATCAACCTTTCTTACAGCACCAGCGGGACCGTCGGCACCTCCGACGCGGAGATTCTGATTTCTCTAAACGGACATCACCGCCCGACTGCCGACTACATCCGCGTGCTTCGCCGGGGACTGCCCAGGGAGTTTCCCGGGACGGATTTCTTTTTTCAGCCCGCCGACATTGTGAGCCAGATTCTGAACTTCGGGCTCCCTTCGCCCATTGATATCCAGTTGGTGGGACCGAACCAGCGCGCCAATTACGAACTCCTCCGCAGGATGCTCCCCCGCATCAGGCAAATCCCCGGGGCCGCGGATGTGCACATCCACCAGTTGATGGATCTTCCTCGCTTCGAGGTCGATGTGGACCGGACGAAGGCCGAGAGCATGGGATTCACTCAGCGCGACGTGGCCAGCAACACCCTGGTCGCCTTGACGGACAGCTTCCAGACGGCGCCCAATTTCTGGGTCAGCCCGCAGGGCGTAAATTACAATGTCGCCACTCAAACACCCCAGTACCGCGTTGACACGCTGGGCGCACTCGAATCCATTCCCGTGATCGGTGGAGACGGCCAGTCGCAGCTACTGGAGAACGTAGCCTCGATCCATCGCGGCGTGGGACCGGCGGTCGTCAGCCACTACGACATTCAACCCGTGCTGGATATTTATGCAAGCGCCCAGGACCGCGATCTTGGGGCCGTGGCAAGTGACGTGGACCGCGTCGTGAAGGACTTCGAAAAGCAGCTCCCCCGCGGCAGCCAAATCGTCCTGCGCGGGCAAGTCGAGACGATGCGAGCGTCCTTTATCGGACTTGGGATCGGACTCTTCTTCTCCGTTCTGCTTGTTTACCTGCTCATGGTCGTCAATTTCCAATCCTGGGTGGACCCGTTCATCATTCTGACGGCGCTTTCCGGAACGTTTGCAGGAATAGTCTGGATGCTCTTCGTCACGCACACCACGCTCAATGTGCCGTCGCTGATGGGAGCCATCATGAGCATCGGCGTCGCAACTTCCAACAGCATTTTGCTCGTCACCTTCGCCGCGCTGCAGATGCGCGAGGGCTACGATTCGGTGGAGGCCGCGCTACGCGCGGGGTTCACGCGTCTGCGCCCCATTATCATGACCGCACTGGCCATGATTATCGGCATGCTGCCCATGTCACTGGGCCTGGGCGAAGGGGGTGAGCAGAACGCACCCCTGGGGCGTGCCGTCATCGGCGGGCTGCTGCTGGCCACCGTCGGAACGCTCTTCTTCGTTCCAGTCGTTTATAGTTATGTTCGCCGCAAGGGCTATCGCGAGCCCCTGGGGGAGGCTGACGATACAGGACGGTGAATCGCTGGTCGAGCAAGTAGCCACCGACAAGGCAGCCGCCGCGAAGAGTATAATCCCTGGAGAACTGAAACCCACTTGGACATCGTGAAACCTGCAAGCGAGGAAAAAACCAGCGAATGGGCCGGGGGAGGTCCTCCCCCCCGACGGCAGCCCAGCCCCTGGGGATACACGCTACCCGTGCTGGCACTGGCGATACTGCTTGGCGTGGCGTACTGGGGGATTCACTCGCGCCAGAGCGCCCAGGCCGAGCTGGTTGCGGCGGCGCGGAAGACGACACGCACCGCCGTCGCCACTGTGCACCCTCACCCCTCGGAGGCTGCGAACGTGTTGCTTCTCCCGGGGAATGTGCAGGCCTATGTCGAAACTCCCATCTACGCCCGAACCAATGGGTACTTGAAGCGATGGCTCGTGGATATCGGCGGAAAAGTCCAAGCGGGCCAACTGCTGGCAGAAATAGACACCCCGGAGATTGATGAGGAGCTCCTCCAGTCCGAAGCGGCTGAGGCGCAGGCGGCCGCGAACCTCGACCTGGCCAAGAAGACTGCCGTGCGCTGGCAAAACCTGCTCAAGGTTGACGGCGTTTCTCAGCAGGAAGTGGACCAGAACGTCTCGGCCTACACCGCTCGCCAGGCCGACCTTGCTGCGGCCCAGGCGAATGTTCAGCGACTGAAGGATATGCAATCCTTCCAGAGGGTCGTTGCGCCCTTTGCGGGAATCGTCACGGCGCGGAACATAGACGTGGGGGCGTTGATCAGCCCCGGAAGCACTCAACCCCTGTTTCGGCTGGCCCAGACCCGCATCCTGCGTGTTTACGTCAATGTTCCGCAAACTTACAGCCGTTCGATGGTTGCGGGGTTGGAAGCCGAGCTGAAAATTCCCGAGTTTCCCGGCCGTACCTTTGTCGGCAAAGTCGTGCGGACGGCCGGGGCGATTGATCCCGCCTCGCGCACCCTTCTGACCGAAGTTCAGGTGCCGAACCCGATAGGCGAACTCCTGCCCGGGGCTTACGGCACTGTGCAGTTCCGCCTGCAGATCGTCGATCCGCCCTTAGTCCTTCCCGCGAACACTCTGCTCTTCCGTTCGCAGGGAACGCAGGTGGCGACCGTAGACTCGAAAGGGAAGATTTACCTCGAAAAGGTCGTCCTCGGCCGCGACCTCGGCACACAAGTGGAGATCATTTCGGGTGTGAAGCCGAGCGACGTAGTGATCGTGAATCCTTCCGACTCGATCTCCGATGGCGATTTCGTGGTGGTCGAACAAAATAAGACCGCGCCGCCGTCGGCGGGCCGAAACTGACCTCTGATGGACCTCATGAACAAGCGCGGCACAAGAAAGCGGGCGCGCGTTCCGGCCTGGCGAACGGTCGGCACCGGCCTCGTGGCGTGCGCCTTGTGCCTGACGGGCTGCGTGGCCGGTCCGAATTACCAGCGGCCCTCTGTTCAGACTCCTTCTGCCTGGAAAGAAGCGCCTCCGGCTGGCTGGAAGAACGCCACGCCCCACGATGAGATTTCCAAGGGAAACTGGTGGCAGGCATTCAGTGACGCCGAGCTCGACCAGCTTGAAACCCAAGCCACCGCCGATAGCCAGAGCTTGAAAGCCGCGGCCGCACGCCTCGCGCAGGCGCGCGCCGTGGCGCGCATCACCCGCGCCGACTTGCGGCCCACGGTGACCCTCGACCCTTCGGCCGCGCGATCGCGGCAGTCTGCCAATCGCCCCGTCCCACCTCCCCTCCGCACCAACCCCTTCACTTCGAGCACCTTCACCCTGCCGCTGGATGTCAGTTACGAAGCCGACGTCTGGGGCCGAGTGCGCCGATCCCTCGAATCGTCCCAGGCGCAGGCGCAAGCTAGCGCCGCTGACTACCAAAATCTGCTGCTGGCGCTCCGGGCCGAGGTGGCGCAGGATTATTTTCACATTCGTTATCTTGACGACGATCGGGCAATCCTTCGAGAGAATATCGAGTTGCTAAAGCGTGCTCTGCAGCTTACGGAAGTTCGCCACGCGGGTGGAGCGGCGAGCGGCCTCGACGTCTCGGAAGCAAGGACCTTGCTCGAGGCCACCCAGGCCGGTTATGACGGCACAGAGCGCGAGCGATCTCAGTTCGAGCACGCGCTCGCGGTCCTGGTGGGAAAGCCCGCGGCGGAATTCTCGCTGCCCGAGGCGCCGCTCCGGCTCAAGCCGCCGGCAATTCCCGCCGGGCTTCCTTCTGACCTGCTCGAGCGCCGCCCTGACATTGCCGAAGCCGAGCGGCTGATGGTCGCCGCCAGCGCGCAGATCGGAGTACAAAATCGCATGAGCCTAAAAGCCAAACTCGAAGCCATCATTTACGCGGCAGTAACACCCATCACGCTGGATCAGATGGTCCCCCTCGTCAGGGAAGCAGTCGCCCATGACGGCCAACTACCGCCAGCAGGTTCTCACGGCGTTTCAGGAAGTCGAGGACGGCCTTTCGGGATTGCGTGTCCTTGAAGAGCAGGAGGCAGCCCAGGAAAAAGCCGTCAGCTCCGCGCGCGAGACCGCCGGCATCTCCGCGGCGCGATACAAGGAGGGCTTGGCGAACTACCTGGAAGTCATCGACGCCCAGCGTGCCGCCCTCGATAACCAGCGCCTCGCCTCGCAAATCCGTGAATTGCGCTTGGCGGTCTCCGTTCAGCTTATTAAGGCGCTGGGCGGCGGGTGGCAGGAATCGCATCCCGCCATCTACTCGGGAACGCCGCGCCCGCAGCCTCAGACGGCTTCACCCTGACCCGCCCGTCTTGTGCCAATCTAGTCTTAGAAATCGTTCCACGGGCCTGTAGCTCAGAAGGATAGAGCAACGGTTTCCTAAGCCGTGGGTCGGGAGTTCGAATCTCCCTAGGAGCTATTTCAAAACCGGCTGCAATGCGTTAATTTCCTGTCAGTTGTCTTTCCCTGGCAGGGGGGAAGAGCGCCAGGGGGAGGGCGAATGCGGCGGTACGGTCGCTCGCTGACCGACGCGCAGTGGAGGAGGATCGAGCCCTTCGACTGGTCGTCCGCTATGACCGCTCACCTACCGTCTACCAGGCGTTTGTTCATATCGCCTGTTCTCTTATCGTTCTACGGAAGGTTTTGAAATAGCTTCTAGGTGCAGTCCTCCGAAATTGTTCTGTCGCACCGGAAAAGGGCTTTCGGCCACCCCGGGTTGTCGCGTGTTCTCCCCAAAGCCGAGATTATTGCGGACGACATAATGACCGAATGTGGACTCATATCTTTGAGGGAGACTGAGTTTACGAAAGGCCTAAAGGTTTGCCCTCAAGGGGCCGATAGAGGAAAGAACGTTTGCCATACACAAGCGTAGGTGATCGGCGCGCGTTGTGTTCATTCCTGACCAACCAGCGGTATGCAAGTTGCCGAGAGGGAAAATCTCTCCGGGAGGGATTGAGGACAAACCTGCTTCAAGTGGGCGGGAGGAGTTCGGAATGACGCAGGTAGAGGGGAGCGATGGGGCTGGGCATTGCCGGCAGTTCCCGTTTTGATGCTGAGGCCCGAAGTCCGAGACGAATCCTAGCGTGAGGGAGCCGGGGGCGTGCGCGACGAACTCCTCGCCGGGCTTGAAATCAATCCTTCAGGTTCAGTCGAGGCTATGTGATGGCTCCTGTCTACTTTCCAACTGAGCCCATTCGGGAAAGCGAATCTTAGCCAGAGGTGCTAAGTGGTGATCACAGCGTATTTGCTAGATGGGGGGAAACCTGCAAGCCAGTTTTGTCCTGACGTTTGAAAGAGCTGAGAGTACAGCTCGTGCGAGGTGGTCCTTCAGGGTTGGAGTCATGTGTGTTCCCAGCTTTGCGACCGTCTGTTGACCAGGAAACTCCTTCGCCAAAACTGAGGTAGGTTCTCGATCGACAGCCAGTTGCTTCCCCGGGTGCAGCAGGTTTCGCCCGCCTCTTGAGAGGGGGACTGGATTTCATGAAGGCATCCGGAAAAGGCTCGACGCTCCACCGCATTTACATGGATTCAGCTCTGTAGAGCCGATACCATACGCATCATGCGTGGACAAACCAGGAAGGGCACCGCCGGAGCCCATGACCCCGAATCTGGCGAAAGGACTCTCTTCTACATTCCCATTATCCACACCCAGGCCGACATGGGAGCGCTGAGCGAGCCAATACGGCGCGTGAAAGTCAAACGGCTGGGCCGAAAAGGCTGGGAGCGCAACGTGAGCCTGGTCGACAAATTGTGGGACCAGATCGAGCAGGCCATTGAGGGTCTGGTCCTTGCCTACGAAAGGGTGCGGGTTTATCAGGATGGGTTGCCGGTATGTGGTCGCGAGTTTGAGATTGTGACGGAACTCGCCAAAGCGGGCAGCCGAAATCATCGGCTGCTTCTTCACCTCAGGGAGAAGGGTGCCACAATCATGGGCACGGAATCTTCCGAGCTTCTCGTGGAGGAATATCAGCTGGTCAAGGAAGCTTTGGCTACAGGGGAACCCCCGCTCGCCACTCGGGGGGAAGCGCGCCGGAAAGCTTTGAGGGACTCCTTGCTCAAACGGCGGGATCAATACATCGCCCGTCGGGTCAACGGCACGCTGGGGATGGGGGAAACGGGCCTGATCTTCCTGGGGATGCTCCACTCCTTGGGCTCCTGGCTCGATAAGGATATTCGCGTGGTATATCCTATTGATACTACTATGTAACTGGGAGAGTAATTACATTGATACCGCCAGCCAGCAAGATTCTCATTGTGGACCACAAAGAGCTTTGCGCCGTCCTTTCCGAGTACATGGAGCATGAGGGGCTAATCCCCGTGGTGGCCCACAGTGGAGAAGCAGCCTTGGAGATGATCCGCTCGGAACACCCGGACGCTCTGATTGTGGATCTGAAGCCGCCCGATATGGACGGGATGCAGCTTCTGAAAGGAGCCAAAGCCCTGGACGAGGACCTCCCCGTTATTCTGATGACAGGCTACCCGGAAATTCGGGGCGCGGTGGCGGCCATGCGGGCTGGCGCGCACGATTACCTGGCGAAACCTCTCAAACACCACGAGGTGCTCCGGGTGGTTTTCCGCGCGCTCAACGAACGCGCCCTCAAGCGCAAGCTCCGGCGTCTGTCCTCCCAGATCCAGGACGAGTCTTCGCTGCGCGAAACCATGGGACCCAGTGATGCCGTGAGCCGGCTGATCTCCGAGGTAACCCGGGTCGCCAAAACCAACTTCAGCGTCTTGATTCTGGGGGAGACCGGCTCGGGGAAAGAGCTCGTGGCGCACGCCATCCATCAACTCAGCCCTCGATGCGAGGCTCCATTTATGGCGGTGGATTGTGGAGCCATTCCGGAGACACTCCTGGAAAGCGAGCTCTTCGGACACGAAAAGGGAGCCTACACCGGCGCGGACCGACAGAAGATCGGCAAATTCGAAATGGCTGGCGAGGGGACACTCTTCCTGGACGAAATCTCGAACATGCCTTTGGGCTCCCAGGCCAAATTGCTGCGCGTGCTTCAGGAGAAGACCCTCTACCGCATCGGCGGCACCGAACCCGTCAGCGCGGATGTCCGAGTCCTGGCGGCCAGCAACCAGGACCTACAGCGCTTGGGGGAATCGGGTTCTTTGCGCCGCGACGTCTATTTTCGGCTGAACGAATTCACCATTTCGGTCCCGCCCTTGCGCGAGCGCCAGGAGGATATCCTGTATCTGGCCAAGCGATTCCTGGATCTCACCAATCTCGAGTTGCAGAGGAACGTGAAGGGCTTCACGCAATCTGCGGTCGATGTTTTGCTCGCCTACAGTTGGCCCGGAAATGTTCGACAGCTCCGTTCCGCGATCCGCCGGGCGATGCTTCTGGCGGATGATTTGGTCGCTGCGCACCACCTGGGGATGGAGTCGGTATCCCCCAAACGGGAGCTTCCACACCTGGAATGCGATCAGGAAGCTCACGAATCGCCCCAGGGAGATCTTCCGCTCAAAGAAATCATGCATCGCAAGGTCGTGGTCATGGAGCGGGCGATCTTAGCTCAAGTGCTGCGGGAAACGGCGGGCAACAAAGCGAAAGCCGCCCGGGTGCTTCACATTGATTACAAAACCATCAATTCTAAGATCAGACAGTATGGCATTTCTATAGAACGAAAGGATTAATGAGCTTATGGCAGAGAAGAATAAGGACAGGAGCTCGCGCGGCGCGATGGAAGGTGGCCTTGGAGGGATCCTCAAGGGCCTGGGAGACCTGGTGGAAAAGCTCAACGAACTGGGCGAATCCGGTCAAGAGCTTTCCAAGACCGGAGAAATCGGCGGGCCCGGCAGAAAGCCCCGAGGGATTTACGGATTCACGGTTAGGGTCGGACTGGGCGACGAGGGGCCTCGTCTCGAGCCCTTCGGGAACATCCGCCGGGACACCAAATCCGGGCGTACCGAAGTTCAGGAGGTCCGTGAACCCATGGTCGATGTTTTCGAGGAAGACGACCATCTGTTGGTTCTGGCGGAACTGCCAGGCATCGGCAAGGAGGACCTACGGATTGACCTCAAGGACGATGTGCTGACGATTTCCGCCGAGCGAGGAGACAAGAAGTATCGCAAGGAGGTCCTCCTGCCCCGCAGCGTCGCCAGGGAAAAGATGCAGGTCTCGTGTAATAACGGGGTTTTGGAGATCAAGTGCCCTAAGTAGCCAGTCAGGGAGGCGCAGCCATCGAAACCAGCGGGAAGTCCCTCAAGCTCAAAGTCAGCGAAGCGCTCAGCAAGGGCGTGGCCCGTGCCTACGCCCGCATGGGGCCGGAAGACCTCGCGGGATTGCAGGCGGAGGTAGGCAACGTTGTGGAAGTGGTCGGCAAAGGGAGAACCGTCTGCAAGGCGATGCCGGCCTACAAAGAGCTGCGCGGTCAGTCCCGGGTTCAACTGGACGGGCTCACTCGGGAGAACGCCGGGACAGGGCTCGACGAGTTCGTCCAAGTGCGCAAAATTGCTTGCCCACCTGCGGAGCGTGTCGTGCTGGCCCCTGCCAACATCACTCCCTCCGACCGCGATTTGGATTACATCGGGAGCCGCCTCGATGGCCTGCCGGTCCTTGCCGAAAACCACATCCGGGCCATCCTCTTTGGAGCGCGCTCGGCGGATTTCAAGGTGGAAAGCACGGTGCCCAAAGGTCCTGTGCTCATCAACCCGACGACCCAACTGGTGATTTCCAAAGGGACCCAACCCGAAGAAATGGGCCCCCGCGCGATTTCCTATGAGGATATTGGCGGACTGAAGCCCCAACTCCTGCGCATCCGCGAAATGATCGAACTGCCGTTGCGGTATCCCGAGGTCTTCGAGCGCCTGGGCATCGACGCGCCAAAAGGTGTGCTCCTGCACGGACCTCCCGGGTGCGGCAAGACGCTGATCGCCCGGGCGATCGCGCATGAGACGCAGGCGAGCTTCTATGCCGTCAGCGGCCCTGAAATCATCCACAAGTTCTATGGGGAGAGTGAAGCGCATTTACGGAAGATCTTCGAAGAAGGGAGCCGCAAAGCCCCCAGCATCATCTTCCTGGATGAGATCGACGCCATTGCCCCCCGGCGCGAGCAGGTGGTGGGCGAAGTCGAGAAGCGGGTCGTCGCCCAGCTCCTGGCGTTGATGGACGGGCTCGCCAAGCGGCGGAAGGTCATCGTCATCGCGGCGACCAACCTGCCCAATGTCCTCGATCCGGCCCTGCGGCGGCCGGGGCGGTTCGACCGGGAGATTGCCATCCCCATTCCGGACCGCAACGGGCGCAAAGAGATCTTGGAGATCCATAGCCGCGGCATGCCTCTGGCGGAAGGAGTCGATCTACCCCACCCGTTGCGGCGGGGCGGCAGCCGTCACCCGCGTCGGCGATGTTAGCCGATTTCCACCGGAGCGTAGTCCGAATGTTCTCTCGAGTCCTGGTATCTCCCTGATTCGGCCAGCGCGGCACCGGAAACGCAAGGGACATTAACCCCAGGATGCGGAGTGTCGTTTTGTCCAATCGCTTTTCAGTTTAAAACGAGGTATCATTATGGGAACGCCACCTGGGGCGAGATTCCAACTCGGTTGATGTTGGAGACATAACATGTTTTGTGGGGAAGAACGAATCGGGAAAGACTGCCCTGCTACAGGCATTGTATAGGCTGAATCCCATCGAGTCCTCTGATGGAAGGTACGATATCACAGATGACTACCCCAGGACGCAGGTGACCGACTATCAACGTGCGGTCGAAGCCAAAGAACGAGAACATGCGATTGTCATCGAAGCGACATTTGCGATTGAGGATGAGGAGCTGGAACCCTTAAACACCGACCTTGGCCAAGGCGTGCTACCGGAACCAGAGGTGACGCTCGAAAAGGGCTATGCGAACAAGACTTGGTTCAGATTTGAGACAGACGAGAGGGTCGCTGGTAAAAACCTTCTTAAGAAGGCCAATATCCAGCAAGAATTAGGAGCCGAGGGTGGAAAGTGGACGAATCTGAAGGAACTCGCCGGGATACTAATACGAACGCATTAAGTTATGTTACAGAGCCGACGAATCTTGTTGGGGGACCACGAGCGCGTGGTCTTCTGGACGGTGGTCCAGACGTCCTCCAAAGTTTCAAACCAGCGATTGGTCGTGGCCTCAAAGCGAATT
>JAIQGB010000197.1 GCA_020072905.1 Terriglobia bacterium
ATCCCCCTTCGGGGCCCGCCCTGCTGTGGCGCCGGACGGAGCTTGGCCTGAGGCAAGAAGGGATCGGCGAAGGGGCGGGGGTCATAGACCCCCGCTACAGCAAGAACGACCGGCGGTACAGAAGCGTCGTGCGCCGGGTGGATGGGAGGTTGAGCGGAAGGTAGCTATGCCGCATTGGCACTCGCCAGCTTGGTGCGCGGCCGTGGCATTTCTGGCGCTCCTCTACTGGTTGACGCGAGGCCGAAAACCCAAGAAGCGGATTCCCGGCCACAAACACTACTGTCCGATATGCCAGAAGGAGTTTGTTTGCCTCGATCACGATTGCACCAGCGCCCTGCTCAAGGATCACCCCGGCTGCGAATCCCGCTCCCAGACTCGCCGCGGCCGCGCAGGTTGAGAGTCTACGAAGACGGACACCGCCGCCACAGTAGGGGCGACCCTTGGGTCGCCCAGAGGAAGGGCGGGCCGAGGCCCGCCCCTACACCCGATGGGGATGAGCCGAGAGGAGGAACGGCCGCGACAGCGGCGAATGCTATGAACGGAAAAAGTGCACGAATCACCCGGGCCCGGATTGCATCGCTCGAAAAGCGGGTGATTGCCCACTGGTTGGAAAAGTACGCCGGGAAGAAGCGGCGGCGGAGGAAGAGCAGGGAACAGGGGACAGGGGACAGGGGACAGGGGAGAGGAGACGGGAGTTGGCAGTCGGGAGTCGGCAGTCGGCGATCTGAAATTTGAAATTCGAAGATCGACATTCGAAAATCGGCAATCGGAAATCTGAAACCCGGACGGGAAACCCGGAAATTCGAAAATCGAAATTGGAAATTCGAAGATCGGCAATCGGCAATCGTCAATCGACAATCCAAAATCCGGGTGGGAGCGTCGAACTCCGAAAATCGAAAATCTGCAATCGGCATTCGTCAATCGGCAATCCAAAATCCGGGTGGGAGCGTCGAACTGCGAAAATCGAAAATCGGCAATCGGCAATCGGCAATGGGTGGTGTTAGGTTCCCGCCTCCGGCGTCGGGTCGGGTAGTGGCTGACACAAAGAGGCGGGTGGGGGCGGAGCGGGGGAGGAGCTCCGCCCTGCTTTTTTTGGCGTAATCGTGCTATAACATTCTCTCGGATACCTACAGCCGTTACATCAAGGAGGGTGAGCGATGGTGGCGAAATCAAGAGGACGACGAGCGAAAACCGCACGCGAGGAAGACCCGGTAACCCGCAAGAGGGGGGAAGCGGGGAAGGCCGTCTGCGCGCGGCTTCGCGTGCTGCGCGTGCAGAAGAACTTTTCGCAAGGCGATGTCGAGGGAAAAACGGGCCTGCTGCGCTGCTACATTTCGCGCGTGGAGAATGGCCATACCATTCCCTCCGTTGAAACTTTGGAGAAGTTTGCGGGGGCGCTGGGCGTGCCCTTGTACCAGTTGTTTTATGAGGGCGACAAGCCGCCGGCGGCGCTCCACTTGGAGATTCCGGCCAGCTTGGAGGCGTTGGCGGCGGCGGAGGGTAAAACGGGACTCGACGCGCGCTTCCTTCTCAAGATCAAAAAGCTGGTCGGCAAAATCCCGGCGGCCGACCGGGACGTCTTGCTCACCCTCGCCCAGAAGTTGGCCTACCGCTGAGCCCGCGGAAGGCGGAGTGCGCGTTGCGCGGCGCGCGCCTGCGCTGCTCTCGCCACGGAGATACGAAGACACTGAGGGCAGAAGACGAAAGCCAAAGGGCGAAAGACGAAGGACAAAGGACGAAGGACAAAGGACGAGGGAGGAAGCACCGACCAGTAGCAACCGCGGCAAGCATCCTCTTGACGGCAGACTTCTCCTCGTGGCCTGAGCGTGGCCGCATCCCGCGGGCTGCCCAGGGAATTCCATCGTTGATCCTTCGTGGTCCTTTCTCTCCTCTGTAACCTGTTTGCTTCCTCCCGACTGCCAGCTGCCGACTGCTAACTGCCGACTCCCGCCTGCCGAGCCCTATCGTCGCACAGTTAATCGTGATATAACTTACCCGGAATAAAAGACTCACGCGGGCAACTTAAAGTCTTGAGCCGCGCTCTGAGTGGGAAGATGCAGCGAAACCGGTGGGCGTGGAGAGGCGCGAGCGGGGTGCTGGGCGTGGTGTGCTTGGCGCTCGTCGCGCTGAACTTCCTGCCGCCGCCCGAGGACCAGCCGCCCGCGCCTTCCCGCACTAACCTCGCCGAGCCTGTGACCGCAGCCGAACCTCATGCCTCGGGACTTGCCGCCGGCGCCGCAAACGTCGCGACGCGCCATGACGCGCTCAATGGGGCCGTCCGGCTTGAGCGAGGCGCCGGTGCGATACGCGCCCGATCGAAGGTCGGTGCGGACCCGTCCGCGAAAGAATCGCCGGGCCAAGCGAGCGGCGTCGTCATCGCGCCCGGGGAGCGACTGAAAGTCGTGGCGGAAACCGGCGGCGAATCAAAGAAAATTGTCCCGAAAAGCCCCACTGCGCCGGACGGACAAAACGTCGCCAAACCGCTCGGCTACGTCGAGACGGCCGACGGGCAGAAAAAGGCCATCATCGGCGAAGGTGAATGGATTCAACTTGTTGCGGAAGGCCAGACCCTGGCGGATAACTCCCGGGTGGTAAAGGTTACCCCCACCTCCGTCGAGATCGTTCCTGGGAATGAGGCGAATGTCGCCTCCAAAGCGCGCGAGCCTCGGCCACCCGTAGCAGCGCCGATTCAGGCGGCCTCTGCTGAACCTGAGCCTCCTGGCATCGAGCCTGTAGTCGAGGACCTCCCCGAAGTTGCCGACGCGGAGACCGTTGACCCACCGGGACCGCCTACTCCCGTCCAGACGAGGAGCGCTCCCGCCCAGACGCGGCTGCCCCACGAGGTCGAGCCCGAAGCGTCGCTGGCCTCGAGCTGGCGCGGTCCACTTTCCCGACCGGAGCCGCGGCTGACCGAACCGGAGAAGCCTGCCGCCGCGAGGCTCCCCGTTGAGGCGGCACTGCCACCGTCTGCCTCCCAACCTGCGGCGGGGTCGTCGCAGCCCTTGGGGTTCGTCCAGAAAGCCGACGGCACGACCTTGACGGTAATGGCGGATGGGGACTCAGTTCGGTTCGAAGAACAGCCCCAGATCGCCAGCGTGACGCCACCATCTCTTCCAGCGGACCTTCCCGGCGGGATGGGCTGGCTGATACCAAACGTGGGATTCGGGGCGGCTTCACCGCTCGGGTCTCGCACGGGGCCCGGGAATGGGATCAGTCCGGCGGCTACCCTGAAGGCTCTGGGCTACGTTCGACAGGCCGATGGTCGGCTCCAGGCCATCCTCGATGTGGGTGATTCGGTCCAACTGGTCGAAGAAGGTCAGGTTCTGGCCGACGGCTCACGGGTTGTGGGCATAACCGCCACATCGGTCGAGGTGACCTTCGAGCCGAACGACAACCCAACGGGACTGCCTGCCCGGGAGCAGCACTTGCTGGCGGCAGCCACGGCGGGGAGTGGGATTTTGCGATTACGAGCCCCGTCCACAGAGGCTAGGCTTGCTCCTCCCCAGCCTGTGCAAAGAGCGCGCGGGATGCCGTCAATCGGCATCCGTGCCGCCTCCACGCGGCCTCCGCCCAATCGCGCTGCGCGGGACTGGATTGGGGGGCGATCACGGGCGCAGCCGCCAGAAGAGGCGCGACAAGCCGCCCCAACTGGCCGGAGTCTGCCTATAGCCACAACTCGTGAAGCCCTTCTGGCAACGGACGGCAGGGGAGAGGGAGAAGTGTGCCTGGAAGGGGGTCGCGGCGCGGACGCGGATGGCCTCTGCGCGCGTCCGGAGCGCTACTCGATTCGCTCCCTTGGGTTTGTGGAATGGTCCGGCGGGCGACTGCAGGCGATCGTCAGCCAAGGCGACGGCGTTGAGCTTCTCGAGGAGGGGCAAACCCTGACCGATGGCTCCCGAGTCGTCGCGGTTTCGCGCCATGCAGTGGAACTCTCACGAGGCATGCCGGCCTCCAGTCGCAGCCACGAAATGGGTCCAAAGTGGCTTGGCGGCACCGCTGAGTTCTTGGCGGGGGCTAATGGAGCGGGGGACAATGAGCCTTCGGCTGGGCAAGAGTTCTCGTCGTCAGACCCCTTGGGGTCCGGCGTCCCGTCGGCGTCGGGCTTGCCGGCTGACCGGGATACCCTCACGAGTACGCAGCGAGTCGGGGGTACTGAGTTGCAATTGAATCGGCCCATGCGTGATAATGGGCAAGAGCCGCGCAAATGATCGGAGCCTGGGGAATGCGGTTTAGGTCAGTTTGGCAGGCGAGTGCAGGTGCACTGGCGATTGTCAGCTTGAGTTGCGGTGGGGGAAGCACAGCTTACCGCGACGGCCACCGGGCGGAGGCTCGCAAGGACTGGGACACTGCCCTGGTCAATTACGAGAAGGCCCTCCAAGTTGAGCCGGAGAACGCCAGATACCAGATTCACGACCAGCTTGCAAGGACCCATGCGGCAGACTTCCACCTCCGTCAGGGCCGCAAACTGCTGGCTTCCGGCCGTCCAGACGACGCGGCAGGAGAGTTCCAGAAAGCGGTTGGCATCGATCCTACCAACGAGGCGGCGGCCCAGGAATTAGCCCGCCTCCTGGCCGAGCAAGCCGCGGCCAAGCGCCAGCGAGAGGAAACCCTCCAAAAAGCCCTGAAGTCTCGGGAGCAACCCACCGAGGTCGGGGGGAAGTCCGCGACCGTCAAGCTCAACCCCTTGCCCGAGGAGCCCCTAGCGCACTTCCGGATCACCGCCGACGGCAAAAAAGTCTATGAGACCCTGGCCAAGTTGGGCGGATTGAACGTGGCCTTCACTTCCGATTTCAGGCCTCAGCCGGTGTCGGTGGACTTGTCAAACGTCAAGATCGAAGACGCCCTGCAAATCATTTCTTACCAGACGAAAACGTTTTGGCGCCCTCTCACCCCGAATACGATTCTGGTTATTCCTGACAATCCTACCAACCGACGGGACTACGAAGAGCAAGTCCTGAAGACGATCTATATCACCAACCCGCTGGCTCCCGCCGACCGCACGGCGATTACCACAGCCCTCAAGCAAGTGCTCGGCCTGCAACGCATCGTGGACAACCCCGATGCCAACGCCATTATTATCCGCGACTCTCCAGCCAAGGTGGCGGCGGCGGAGAAGATGATCCGCGACCTTGACCGCGGCAAGGCCGAGATCCTGCTGGACGTGGCCGTGGTGGAGGCGGATCGCAGCCGGATTCGGGATCTGGGACTAACGACCGTCCCCACCTCTCCGCTTCAAAGCCCGAACATCGTGGGTCTCGGATTCAATCCTAGGGCGGCGATTACCAGCGGCACCACGACGGTTGCGGCCCTGCCGCTCAACCGGCTGGGGAAAATCAGCAGCGCGGATTTCAGCATCTCGGTACCGGGCGCCGTGGCGAACGCCTTGATGAGTGACTCTCACTCCCACGTCTTGCAGAATCCCCAGGTCCGCGTGACCGACGGCCAGACAGCGAAACTGCGCATTGGAACGCGCATCCCCTACGCGACGGGCAGCTTTCTCCCTGGGCTGCAGACCGGGGGCACGGGAGCCGCCGGGGGTTTTGGCTTCCTTGCCAGCACCCAGTTTCAGTACCAGGATGTGGGCGTAAACCTCGATATCACACCTAAGCTGATGGCCAATGGCGAGGTGGCCCTGCACGCGACCATCGAGATTTCCTCGCTCGGGCAGCCCATTTCCATCGGGGGGTTCAGCCAGCCGACCTTCGGCCAGCGCAAGATCGAGCACGACATCCGCCTCAAGGAAGGGGAAGTCAACCTGCTCGGCGGGCTGATCCAAACCAACGAAACACGCGCGGTGAGCGGATTGCCCGGACTTAGCCAGATTCCGCTCCTGCGCTACCTGTTCTCGACCCAGCACACGGACCTGGAGGATACTGAGGTGCTAGTGATGCTGACGCCCCGGGTGATCCGGCTGCCTGATTTTGGGACGGCAGCCAGCAGCGAGGTCCCGGTCACCGGCGGCGGCGCGCCTACGACCTTCATTCCCACGCCCGGCCAGGTGCCGACACTCCCCACCGGCCCTGAAGCGCCTCAGGCCCCTGAGGCCCCTGAAACACCCCCCGAACAGCGGGAACAGCCGCAATGAGCATCAGGGTTTCCAGCACGACCGAGCACGACCTCCGCTGGAGCGGCTTCACGCTCGTGGAATTGATCGCCGCCATTACCATCATCCTCCTCCTGACGAGTGTGGCGTTGCCGATGGCGCGCATTCAGATTCAGCGCACCAAGGAAATCGAGCTCCGACGTGACCTGCGCGAACTTCGCGAGGCGATTGACCGTTACAAGGACCTCGCCGACCGCGGCATGATACCCGCTAACGCCGATAGCTTCGGCTATCCGCCCGATCTGGAAACGCTTGTGAAGGGCGTGCCGCTGAAGGGAGCCGCCACGGCCAAATACAAATTCCTGCGGCGGATCCCCGTGGACCCGATGACGGGCGAGGCGGATTGGGGGCTTCGCTCCATGCAGGACGATCCCGATTCGCGGAGCTGGGGCGGCGGCAATGTTTTCGATGTCTACTCGAAGAGCTACGGGACGGCTCTGGACGAAACGAAGTATGCCGACTGGTAGTTCGATCGTGAGGGCATCCGTCTTGGCGGCGAAGGGCTGGTGTCCTTTGTCCTTCGTCCTTCGTCATTGGCCAGGGACAAAGGACAAAGGACGAAGGACGAAGGACGACACTGTCCTCGGCTTCACGCTTCTGGAACTGATGGTCGTCCTGACGCTGATTCTCATTCTGGCCTCCTTCGCGTTTCCGACCTATCAGGTGGCCATCATTCGCGCGCGGGAAGCCGTGCTCCGCGACGATCTCTTTACGATGCGCTCCCTGATTGATCAGTTTACGCTTGATAAACAGCGCCCCCCGCAGTCGCTGGATGAACTGGTGGAGGCCGGCTACCTGCGGGGAGGCGTGCCGGCGGATCCCTTCACGCGCTCGAATCAGACCTGGCAGGTGGACTTCGAAGATGTCGCGGTTCCCGGATCGACGCAGGCGGTCCCCGGCATTGTGGACGTGCACAGCGGCTCGGAGGAGGTCTCGCTCGACGGGACACCTTACAGCAGTTGGTGAGAAGGGCAGTCGACAGTAGACTGTCAACCATCCATGGAATACGTCTGCAAACTCGGAACAGCCTCTGGGCAGGTCCTCAACCAGACCGAAGAGGCTCTTTCGGAGACGGAGCTCCGCCAGCGCCTCCAGTCTGCGGGCTATTACGTTTTCTCGATTGAGCCCAGGCAATTCCTGCAGGCGCGTTTTCGCGGGATGCGGCGCGGGCGCATCCGGCCGGACGACTTCCTGATCTTCAACCAACAATTCCTGACGCTCTCGAAATCCGGCCTCCCCCTCCAGAAGTCTCTGGACATGCTCGCCCGCCAGACGCCCAGCGAGGAGCTGCGGGCGACGCTGGAAAATATCCGCGAGCGCGTCCGCGCCGGAGAATTGCTTTCTGAGGCCTTCGATGATTCCGGCAAGTTTCCCAAGATCTACTCTGCGACGCTGCGCGCGGGCGAACGCAGCGGCAGCTTGGACCGCGTGCTGGCGCAGTACGTCACCTATCAGAAGGCGTCGCGCAGTTTCCGCAAGAAGTTCCTTTCCGCGCTGATCTACCCGGCGTTCCTGCTCGTTTTCCTCTTCGGCCTCATCGCCTTTGTCATTACCTTCATCGTGCCGAGGTTCGCGCTGCTTTATGCCGACCTCGGTGTTCAGCTCCCGGCCCTGACGCGTTTCGTCATGGAATTCTCGCTGGGCGTGAAGCGGCTGGGGCTGTTCATTCTGATCGGAATCGTCGGCACGCTCCTTCTCCTGCGCGGCGCCTGGCGCTTGCCGGCCACGCGGCTGGCGTGGGACCAACTCAAATTCCGGCTGCCCATTGTAGGCAAGCTGCTGCTGAAGTTCTCGGTGGCGGAGTTCGCGCGCGCGCTCGGGACATTGCTCCAGGGCGGTATCCCCATCGTCTCCGCGCTCGGCGAAGCAACGGGTGCGCTGCCCTCGATGCTCGAAGCGCTCGCTGAGTTCTTTGAAGAGGACGTGAACATCGATCTTTCCACGCTCGTGGCGCTCGTGGACCCTCTGATGATTGCGTCCATCGCCATCGTCGTGGCGTTTGTCTTGATTGCGTTTTATTTGCCGCTGTTCTCGATGGCGGCGCAGGTGCACTGAGCACGCTGGACAGCCCAGGGAGGAGGGCCGCCCGCCTTCGCTGGTGCGCCAGGAAACAGGAGATTCAGAATGCCCGAGCCAACGCCCGACCTTACGCCGGAAATGGAACAGGCACGGCAGTTGGCCGCGCGCTACCAGTTCGAGTTTGTGGACCTGCGCGACTCCCACCCGGACGTCGAACTCCTGCGGACGCTTCCCCTGGAGTTGATGGTGCGTTACCAGTTTATCCCGCTCGCCACACACGATCACCAACTGGAGATCGCCATCGGCGATCCGACGGACCTGGCACGCCTCGACGAGCTGGAAATGAAGCTCGACCGCCGCCTGATCGTGCGGGTCGCGGCGGAGAGCCAAGTGCGGGAATTCCTCAAGAAGACCGAGCCTTCACAGCGCGTGCTCGAGGAGGCGACGGAAGAATTCCGGCTGGATGTGATCCGGGACGAGGAAAGCAACGACGATGGGCTTTCCCTCGAGCACCTCGTGGAGGAGCGCACCGGGAGCCCGATGATCCGGCTGGTCGATTCCGTGATCTTCGCCGGGCTGGAGCGGCGGGCGAGCGATATCCACATCGAGAGCCGGGACAACGCGGTGGTGGTGAAGTACCGCATCGACGGCGTGCTCCAGCAGGCCATGGCGCCGCTGGCCCGCGAGTTCCAGTCGAACCTCATCACGCGCATCAAGGTCATGGCCGAGCTCGACATCGCCGAGCGGCGCGTGCCGCAGGACGGCCGTTTCCGCGTCCGCTACCGCAGCCGCCCCATCGATTTCCGCGTTTCCATCATGCCCTCCATCCACGGCGAGGACGCGGTCCTCCGCATCCTCGACAAGGAATCGCTGCACGAGAAGTTCCGCCAGTTGCGGCTCGACGTGCTGGGCATTTCCGAGCGCGAGTTGAAGCGGCTGCGGCGGTTCATCCGCGAGCCTTACGGGATGGTGCTGGTTACCGGACCCACCGGCAGCGGCAAGACGACCACGCTCTATGCGGCGCTCTCCGAGATCAAGAGTGACGAGGATAAGATCATCACCATCGAAGACCCGGTGGAATACCAGATCCGCGGCATCACGCAGATTCCCGTCAACGAAAAGAAAGGCCTCACCTTCGCGCGCGGCCTGCGGTCCATCCTGCGTCACGACCCGGACAAAATCATGGTGGGCGAGATCCGCGACAACGAAACCGCGCAGATCGCCATCCAGTCGGCACTGACCGGCCACCTGGTGTTCACGACCGTCCACGCCAACAACGTGGTGGACGTGCTGAGCCGCTTCCTCAACATGGGCGTCGAACCCTACAACTTCGTCTCGGCGCTCAACTGCATCCTTGCTCAGCGTCTGGTGCGGACGATTTGCGAGGCCTGCAAGCGCCGCGCCGAAGTTCCGCCGGAACTCCTCGATGAGTCCGGGCTCGACCGCGCGACCTGGGGCGCCAAGGAGTTCTACGAAGGGGCCGGTTGCCCCAACTGCAACCAGACAGGGTTTCGCGGGCGGACGGCCATCGGAGAATTGCTGGCGCTTTCCGACCGCATCCGGGAACTGATTCTGGATAAGCGGCCTTCCTCGGAAATCCGCCGCGTGGCACGCCAGGAAGGCATGGTAAGTCTGCGGGAGGCGGCGATCGAGAAAGTCCAGCAGGGCACTACCACCCTGCGGGAAATCAACAAAGTCACCTTCGTGGAGTGAGCGCGCAGCGCGCCAAGCTATGGACTGGCCAGGATCTGTAAAACGGCTGTTTTCGGCACACACGCGCATGTCGCGTTTCGCGCTGCCGGCGGTGCTTTTCGAGATTGAGCCTGAGTTCGTGATCGGAGCACGCCTGGAGGGTTCCCGGCGGCAGGCACGCCGCGTGGGCCACCTGGGGATTGCGCCCCTGGCGCCGCGTGTGCTCGAGCCTCACCTCGCCCGGGCGAATGTGGCCAACGGCGACGAACTTCGCCACGCGCTGGCAAGCGTCGCGGCCGTCGTCGGGAACGGCGGTGGGTACGGGCTGGTGGTCCCCGATGGAGCGGCCCGGGTGGGCATCCTGACCTTTGAGACGCTCCCCGATGCTGCGGGCGAGGCCGAAGCACTGGTCCGCTGGCGGATGCGGGAGAAACTCCCTTATCCCCCGGACGAAGCGCGCGTCTCGTTTCAAGTGCTCAGACGTGAGCCGGGCCACGTGGAAGTGCTGGCGGTGGCGGCCCGCATGACGGTGCTGGGGGAATACGAAGCGGCGATCGACTCGGGCAACGGCCACGCGGGCCTGATTCTTCCCGCCACCCTGGCCCTGCTGCCCCTGATTCCCTCCAGCGACAACCGTGGACACCTTCTGTTGCATGTTTGTGCGCGCTGGGTGACGGCCGTCGTGGTTTCGGGCGGGCGGCCCTGCATCTGTAGAACCCGGGAGCTCAGCGGCGACACACAAGCTGACATGGCCGGCGAGGTGGCTGCGGAGGCAGTGCGCATTCTCGCCAGCGCGCGCGATCGGCAGCGGTCGGAGCTGGGCAAGACCTGGCTCTGCGCGCGTCCGCCAGCGGGACAAGAGATGGCGAAGGCTGTGGCCGCCGCAACGTCTCAGGAAGTGGAAGTACTCAAGCCGCGCGCCGAACTGGCGGCGACGCTCACCGGGGAGGAACGGATACTCTATGAGCGGTTCGGCGCCCCGGTGGCTGGATTGATATCGAACGGCGCATCCACGTCATGAAAATTACGCTCAATCTCTCCACGATGCCTGGTGCGCGCGAACGGTACGCGTTGGCATGGGGGATCCCGACGGCCGTGGTCGGTCTCGCGGCGTTGGTGTTGCTCTCGGTGGCTACTGTCCGCAACTTCCGACAATATCGGGCGGTGCGTCGCTCAGTCGGCGAGCTCCAGCAGGCGGAAGCGGCGGTCCGCGGACAGGAGATGGCGTTGCGGAAAGATCTCGAGCGGTCGGAGCTTCGCGACATGTATCGCCAGGCGCAGTTCGTCAACGCCCTGATCGACCGCAAGCAGTTCTCGACGAGCGTTTTCCTCGAAAAGGTGACACCGCTCCTGCCCGCGGACGTGCGCTTGTCCGCGATGGGCCTGACGTATTCCAGCAAGGGTGCAGGGGTGCGCTTCGTGGTCGGGGGGAGCAGCGAAGAGGCCGTGGAGAAATTCCTGGCTAACCTCGAAGACTCGGCGGATTTTGCCGATGTGGCAATTCTCAACCAGGGCTTCGCGCAGGGAGGGACGGAGAACGAGCCCGTAACCATTTCCTGCTCGGCTCGCTACCTGGGGGTTCCGTCGCCTTAAAGCGGCGCGAGGAAAGATGAGCAGAGGTCGGCGAAAAACTCTGATTCGGGTGCTGGAGATCGCGGCCGCGGGAGTGGTCGCGCTCGATGTGGTGCTCTATCTCGCTCTGGTGCGGCCCTTGCGCAGTCTTCGGGAGGGGGAGGAGGCCAGCTACGCCGCCACGCGCGATCGCTTGCGGGACGGCAAGGCCCGCGTGGCCCGGCTGGAAAAATTCAAGGCGACCCTTCCCGACGCGGAAGAGCAATTGACGGCTTTTTTCAAAGACCATGTCCCGCCGCGGCGCCGGGGATTCTCGCGCGCCGCGCGCCTGGTGCGCGAGTTGGCGGAGCAGGCAGGGGTGCAGGTCACCGGGATCACTTACAAACTCGGCCACGGCAAGGATGAGCCGCTGGAGCGCCTGGCACTGGATGTCGAAGTGGAAGGGCCTTTCGCGAGCCTGCTGAAGTTCGCGCATGCCCTGGAAACGGCCGACGATTTCATCGCCCTCCGCGATATCTCCTTCCAGCCTGTCGAGGGGGGCACACTGACGCTGCACGTGGGAGCGGACCTCTACCTGACACCATGACGGGCAAAGGCCATCTCGAGAAGTGGGCGACCGGGTTTCTGGCGGTCGTGTGCGCGCTTCTGATTCTGAATCTGGCCATGCGGGGCGGGGCGCGCGCGGGCAGTCCGCGTTCGACGGCCTCGACATTGTCCCCGGGCGGGCCGCGCGGCCGCGCGGTCGCCAGCCGGAGCGTTGATGAGTTGGCTCGCTACGATCCGGCGATCCACCTGGACCAATTGAAAGAGCTGCAAAGCCGGCCGCTGCCCAAGCTCTCCCGCAATCCGTTTGAATCCACCGTCCACGCGGCTCCCAAACAAGCGCAGGCCGCCGGGGCGGCGCCCGCAAAGGCCACGCCGACTCCTCCTCCGCCTCCTCCGCTAAAGGTGGTGGGGTACACGGAGCAAGCCGGTGGCCTGCGGGAAGCCATCGTCACCGATGAAGATCAGATTTACGTTGTTCACGAAGGAGAGACATTTGCCAAGCGCTACCAGGTACTGAAGATCTCTCCTACCCAAGTAGAAGTCACCGATGAAACCACGCGCCAAAACATTCAGCTCCCGGTCCCGCAATAGTCTCCGGCCGGCCTCCCGGGCCGCGACATCCGAAGGCGGCTTCGCCCTGCTCATTGTCATGATGCTGGCGGTGGTGCTGCTCATTTCGCTGACGGCTGCTCTGCCCAGCGTCTACACGCAGGGTCAACGTGAGAAGGAAGAAGAGCTGATTTTCCGTGGCAACGAGTATGCCCGAGCGATGGCTCTGTTCCGTCGCCAGTTCAGGAGGTATCCCACTTCGGTGAAGGAGTTGTTACAGACGAACGGCATTCGGTTCCTCCGACACGAATACACCGATCCGATGACCAAGCAAGGGAAATGGCGCTTCATCCACGCCGACGCCAACGGCACCCCGCTTGACTCATTGACCATGCCGCGGCCGACCGTCGCCAAACCGCTGGGGGGCAGCAGTTCCGATGCGGAGAAGAGCGCGGAGACCCCCGCCGCTGAGTAGGAAAAGGAATCCGGCGAGAAGTCCGCATTTTTCGGAGATAGCAAGCAAATCCAGGGCGCTTTCCTTATCGGCGTGGCCAGCACGAGCAGGAAGAAATCCATCCGCGTCCGGAACAACAAGTCGCACTACAATGAGTGGGAGTTTCTGGGCGTGGAACTCAACACGGCAGTTGGAGTGCCCGGACAGGGCTTGCAGCCGCAGGGCCCTGGCCAGCCGAATACGCCACCGTCATCCTTTCCCGGAGGCCGGCCCGGCGGACTCCCGAGTTTTCCACCTTTGACCGATCAAAGCACCCAGTAACAACCCAGAGATTGCGCCGCGCCCCGCGCCGGCCGGCGCGCACGGCGTGTT